>NZ_JACBXB010000135.1 GCF_013870575.1 Pseudonocardia pini | reverse complement strand
CGGCCTGACGGTCACCGGCGACGCCCGGCACCTGACCGTCAAGCGGGCCGCGATCCTGGCCCACGCCAGCCAGGTGGACCCCGCCGACCTCCCCGAGCGGGACTTCGCCACCACCTACGGTCGTGAGTGGTTCCGTCGCCCCGCCCCGGCGGACCCGGGCCTGCTCGACCTGCTGTGAGCCCGCTGCACGTCGCGCTGGACGCCCTCCGCTCGGTGAGGGTGCGCCCGGAGGACCTCGACCTGCCCACCCCGTGCGCGGAGTACGACGTGCGCGGCCTGCTCACCCACGTCGTCGGCTGGCAGTGGGTCTTCGCCGACCGTCTGACGGGTCGGGGGCGCGGGGGCGACCCGACCCACCGGCTCGGCCACCCCGCCGCGGACCTGTCCGCCTCCTCGGCGGCGCTGCTCGCGGCCCTCGCCACCGCGCCCCCGGACGTCGAGCTCCCGTACCGCGGCCGCACACCGGTCCCGACCCTCGTCGCCGAGCTCGTGGCCGAGACGGTGTTGCACGGCTGGGACCTGGCCACCGCGCTCGGCACCTCGATCACGCTCGACGACGCGGTGCTCGCCACCGCCGGCGAGGGACTGACCCTGCTGCGCGGCGAGGTGTTCGGGGAGTCCGCGTTCGCACCGCCGAAGGCGGCCGGGACCGGTCTGGCGGGCCTGGTCGCCCGCAGCGGCCGGGACCCCGCCTGGAGCCCGTAGGCTCCTCCTCGTGGCCGCCCCCACCCTGGATCCCGCGCCGTCCGGCCCCGCTCCCGCCCGCGGACGCGCGACGCGCCTGTTCGCCCGGTTGCTGCCCGCTGCCGTGGCGGGTGTCCTCCTCTACCTGAGCTTCCCGCCGCGGGACCTCTGGTGGCTGGCGCCCCTCGTCTTCGCGGTGCTCGGTCCGACCCTGCACGGCGTCCGGGCCCGCCGCGGGTTCCTGCTGGGCTTCGTGTTCGGGCTCGCGTTCCTGGTGCCGCTGCTGTCCTGGACGGGCGGGTTCGTGGGCGCCCTGCCCTGGCTGGCCCTGAGCGTCGCGGAGGCGCTCTTCCTCGGCCTCGCGGGCGCAGGCATGGCCGTGACCGCCCGCCTCCCCGTGGCGCCGCTCTGGGGCGCCGCGATCTGGGTGGGGGTGGAGGCGGTCCGCAGCCGCGTGCCGTTCGGCGGGCTGCCGTGGGGACGGGTCGGCTTCGGCCAGCCCGAGGGCCTGTTCCTGCCCACGGCGTCGATCGGCGGCGTCCCGCTGCTGTCCTTCGTGACCGTCCTGGCCGGACTCGCGCTCGGTGAGCTGGTGCGCAGGCTGGTCCGCCGTGAGGTGCGCGCGACGGTCGTCCCGGCGGTGCTGCTCGTCGTCGCGCTGGGCGCGGGCCCGATCGCCGGGCTCGTGCCCGCCACCCGGAACGGCCCCGACGAGCAGGTCACCGTGGCGGCCATCCAGGGCAACGTGCCGCGGCTCGGGCTGGACTTCAACGCCCAGCGGCGTGCGGTGCTCGACAACCACGTGAAGGTCACCGAGCAGCTGGCGACGGACGTCGCCGCGGGCCGACAGCCCCAACCGGACGTCGTCCTCTGGCCGGAGAACTCGTCGGACATCGACCCGTTCCGCAACGCGGACGCCGCGCAGGAGATCTCCCAGGCCGCCGCGGCGGTCAAGGCGCCGATCCTGGTCGGCTCCGTGCTCGTGAACGACGACCGCACGACCAGCAACTCGATCCTGGTCTGGGACCCGGTGGCCGGGCCGGTGGCGCGCAACGACAAGCGCCGCATCCAGCCTTTCGGCGAGTACATGCCGTGGCGCTCGTTCTTCCGCCTGTTCTCCTCGTACGTCGACCGCGCGGGCAACTTCGTCCCCGGGCCCGGACCGGGCGTCCTGACGGCGGGCGGCGCCGACATCGGGATCGCCATCTGCTGGGAGGTCGCGTTCGACGACCTCGTGGCGGACAGCGTGTCCGCGGGCGCGACCATGCTCGCCGTGCCCAGCAACAACGCCACGTTCGGGCTCTCCGAGATGACCTACCAGCAGCTCGCGATGTCGCGGATCCGGGCGGTCGAGCACGACCGGCCGACCGTCGTGGCCACCACCTCCGGGGTCAGCGCCACGATCGACACCGACGGCCGCGTGACCGGACGAACCGGGCAGTTCGTCCCCGGCACCCTGGTCGCTGTCGAGTCCCTGAAGGACGCGACTACGCTGGCCACTCGGTTGCGGTCGGTCCCGGAGTGGGTGCTGACCGCACTGGGCGTCTCGGCGATCGCCGCCGCGGTCGTCGTCGGGCGGCGGGGTCGCCGCGGACACGGGACGTCCGCGCAGGTGGGGGCCGCGTCGGCGGCGCGGACAGGAGAGGACATCGATGGCTGAGCCTCCGGGACCGGTCCTGGTGGTCATCCCGACCTACGAGGAGCGGGAGAACCTCGGGCGCGTCGTCGCGCGGCTCAACGCCGCGGTGCCCGCCGCCGACATCCTCGTCGTGGACGACGCGAGCCCCGACGGCACCGGCGAGCTCGCCGAGGAGATGGCCGAGTCGGACCCGCGGGTCCGGGTGCTGCACCGCGAGGGCAAGAACGGCCTCGGCGCCGCCTACCTCGCCGGGTTCCGGCACGCCCTCTCCGGTGAGCACCAGGTCGTGGTCGAGATGGACGCGGACGGCTCGCACGCGCCGGAGGACCTCCCCGCGCTGCTCGCCGCACTGGACGACGGGCCGGGCGCCGACGTGGTGCTCGGATCCCGGTACGTCCCGGGTGGGCAGGTCGTGAACTGGCCGGTGCACCGGGAGTGGCTCTCGCGGGGGGCCAATGTGTACGCACGGATCGCGCTCGGCGTGCCGATCCGCGACATCACCGCGGGCTACCGCGTGTACCGCCGCCAGGTCCTGGAGGAGCTCGACCTGGACTCGGTGATCTCGCAGGGCTACTGCTTCCAGATCGACCTGGCGTGGCGTGCGCTGCAGGCGGGCTTCCGGGTGCGCGAGGTGCCGATCACGTTCACCGAGCGCGAGATCGGGTCGTCCAAGATGGACGCGTCGGTCATGGCGGAGGCCTTCGTCAACGTGGCCCGGTGGGGGCTCGAGCACCGGCTGTCCTGGCTGCGGCCGAAGGCCCCCCTAGGCTGATCGTCATGAGCGACGAGCGCGAGACGCTGACCTGGGAGCTGTTCGGGCAGGCGTCGCGGCAGCTGGCCGAGGAGATCGCGGACAGCGGGTACCGCCCGGACATCATCCTGTCCGTGGCGCGTGGCGGGCTCTTCGTCGCGGGCGCGCTGGGCTACGCGCTGAACGTGAAGAACCTGCACGTGATGAACGTGGAGTTCTACACCGGGGTGGGGGAGCGGCTGCCGCTGCCGGTCATGCTGCCCCCGGTCCCGAACGTCGTCGACCTCTCGGGGTCGAAGGTCCTGGTCGCGGACGACGTGGCGGACACGGGCGCCACCCTGAAGCTGGTCCGGGACTTCTGCGGCGAGCACGTCGCGGACGTCCGGTGCGCCGTGGTGTACGAGAAGCCGCAGAGCGAGGTGCGGTGCGAGTACGTGTGGCGCCGCACCCCGCTCTGGATCAACTTCCCGTGGTCCACCCTGCCCCCGGTCGTCGAGGCCCAGACCCTCGACGCGTAGGAGGCTGCTGGAGACCCCGGGCTGCAGCGAGCGGCGGCCAGGTGGTGACCGCGGGTCACTCCTTCCGGTGACCCGGGTAACGGGCGGACCGGCCGTCGGCGACGCTGCGAACGTGAATGCGTTTCGTCGACTGCTCGTCGCGTCCTCCGTCGGCCTCGCCCTCACGGTGGCGGCGGCGTGCTCAAGCGCTCCGACGAGCCCCACCGTGGATGTCCCACTGCCGTCGTCGACAGCACCGGCTCCGACGTCGGTGGCCTCCGGCAGTTCACGATCGGCCCGCGGGAACACGGTCCATCGTGGGCCAGGACGGGCTCACGGAGTCCAGTCTGGCGACGGGGCCGTCCTTCGGCTGTCTGGACCGCAGCATGTCCTTGCCGGACTCGTTGTCTCCCGCGTCGAAGTACCGTGGCGCCGTCGTGCTGGATTCCGCGAACTCCTCGGGCACGTTGATCTTCCGCCCGAACTTCACCGACGACGACGGCGGGTGGGAGTGGGCCTACGGAGCCTGAGCCTCGCTCACAGCACGGCGAGCTCCGCGGTCAGGTCGTCCAGGCCCAGGGAGCCCTGGGACAGGGCGGCCATGTGCCAGGCCTTGAGGTCGAAGGAGGCGCCGTGGGCGGCCCTGGCGGCCTCCCGGCCCGCGAGCCAGGCCCGCTCGCCCAGCTTGTAGCTGATGGCCTGGCCGGGGCCGCCGAGGTAGCGCAGCAGTTCGCTGTCGAGGAAGGCGGCGTCCCGCCCGCAGTACGCGCCGAAGAAGTCCCGAGCGAGCTCGGGTGTCCAGCGGAGCCCGGCGTGTAGCGGGGCGTCGGTGGGGACCTCCAGGGACAGGTGCATCCCGATGTCGATGATCACGCGGATGATCCGCATCATCTGGGCGTCGAGGTAGCCCATCCGCTCGCCGGGGTCGGTGAGGAAGCCCAGCTCGTCCATCAGCCGCTCGGCGTAGAGCGCCCAGCCCTCGATGTTCGCGCTGATCATCCCCGCGGACGCCTGGAAGGCGGACAGCCTGCCGGAGCACAGCGCCCACTGCGCCAGCTGCAGGTGATGCCCGGGGACGCCCTCGTGGTACCAGGTGCTCACCAGGTCCCACATCGGGAAGCGGTCGCGACCGAGCGTCGGCAGCCAGGTGCGCCCCGGGCGGGCGAAGTCCAGCGACGGCTGGGTGTAGTACGGCGCGGCCGCGCTGCCCTCCGGAGCGATCATCGTCTCGACGCGCAGCAGCTCCGGGGCGAGGTCGACATGGGTGCCCTGCAGCGCCGAGATCGCCCCGTCCATGATCTCCTGCAGCCGCTCCCGGACGGCGTCGACGCCGTCGACGATCTCGCCGTGCGTCTCGAGGTGGGTCATCGCGGCGCGGGGGGTGGAGCCGGGCAGGATCCGCTCGGCGAGCACGGCCTGTTCGGCGAGCACCCGGTGGAACTCGCTCCACGCCCACTCGTAGGCCTCGCGCGGGTCCAGGTCGGCGCCGGTCCACCGGCGGACCGCGGCCCGGTAGCGCTCTTCGCCGACGCCGTCGGGCGCGTCCTCGGTGTGCGGGCGGTAGTCCTGGGCGAGGAAGTCCCGCAGTGCCGCGAGCGCCGCACCCGCCGTGTCGGCGCTCCCCGCAGGTAGCCCGGCCTTCGCGGCGAACCCACCGAACCAGTCCGCGGCCAGCCACGACCCCAGCTGTCCGACGACGGCGTCCACCTGCCGGGGTGCCGCCACCAGGCCACGGCCGGCGCCTGCCCGCAGGGTCTCGGTGTAGCCGGCGAAGGCCTCGGGGACGGCGGCGAGCCGGGCGGCCAGGGCCGTGCGCTGCTCCGCGGTGTCCGTGGGCATGAGGGTGAGGACGGTCCGCAGGCTCTGGACCGGACCGAACAGGATCTGGACGTTGCGCAGGTGCTCGCCGAGCGTGCGGACGCCCTGGGCGCTGGTCAGGCGCTCGCGGAGCAGCCGGGCGCACCGGCGCTCGTCGCCGTCGGCGGGGTCACCGGCCTGGTCGAGGGCGGCGAGGGTGTCCCGGTCGAGGGCATCGAGGGCCTCCTCGCCCGCGGGGGAGAGGTCGGGGAGCCGGTCCTGGCCGGTGGGCAGGCCGAGCTCGGTCGCCAGCAGCGGATCGAGCTCGGCGTGGGCCGCGACGTGCGCGTCGGCCAGGTCCCGGAAGGTGCGCACAGACATGGCTCGACCCTAGACACCCCGGACACGGACATCCCCCGCACACGACGAAGCCGGGCCCCACGGGAGGTGGCCCGGCTTCGTGGTGCGGCTGGCGCGCCTGTCGATCGTGACCCGTTCGGGAGGGTCGGACGAACCGTCAGGCGACCACTACGCGATCTCCTGGCGCCGCTCGCGGAGCAGGTCGAGGCGTTCGTTGAGCAGCTCCTCGAGCTCCGGGATCGAACGACGCTCCAGGAGCATGTCCCAGTGGGTGCGCGGCGGCTTGGTCTTCTTCTGCTCGGGCTCGACGCCGTCCATGCGGCGGCCAAGACCACCCTGCGGGGACTCCCAGGTGGCGGGAGCCTCGGCGTCGTTCGCGAAGGCCACCTCGAACTCGAAGCCCGTCGCGGACACATAGCGGACCAGCTGCCGCGGTGCGAGGTCGTGGTTGCGGTCCGTCTCGTAGCTGACAGCCCCGAGCCGGCTGCCACGGAGCACGCGGTCGGCCATGCGTCTTCCTCCCGTTCTGCCGAGGGCACAACCCTCGACGATCGCGTCGTCGCCACCGGGTGTAACGTCGCGGGTGCAGACGTGCATTCCCGGTGGGAACAACTCCCGGGCTGCGTCGACGGCGTGCGGCCGCCGACAGCCGATTGCTGTCCCGGTGAGAGAGTGTCCCCCAAACCGCGCACTGCCACACGCGAATGTGACGTGTCAGCCGTCTGTGACTTAGCTCACCTATGCGGCGACGAGAGTTAACACAGGGGTCGGTCGGCGTTACCGAAGCTACCGCTCAGTACGGGTTTGCCCAGGTGAGGGTGGTTGCAGGCGGAAGCATCGATGATCACACCCGCGCGGGCGGACGCACCCGCCACAGCGCCAGCAGCCCCGCGGCGATCACCACGAGGATGCCCAGGATCCCGGCCCGGTCCGAGATGAGCGCGAAGACGCCGAAGAGGGTCGGTGCGAGGAACGACACCGCGCGACCGGTGGTGGCGTAGAGGCCGAAGAGCTGTCCCTCGCGCCCCGGCGGGCAGAGCCGCCCCAGGAAGGTCCGCGAGGACGACTGGGCCGGGCCCACGAACAGGCACAGGAAGAGCCCGAACACCCAGAACGCCGTCGGGCCGGAGACGAAGAGCAGGATCACCCCGGCGACCAGCATGCCGATCAGGGACCCCACGATGACCGGCTTCGGGCCGATCCGGTCGTCGAGCCAGCCCCCGGAGAGCGCGCCGAGTGCGGAGACGACGTTCGCGGCCACGCCGAAGATGAGGACGTCGTCCGCCCCGATGCCGTAGACGGACACGGCGAGCACGGCGCCGAAGGTGAACACCGCCGCGAGGCCGTCCCGGAACAGCGCGCTGGCGCCCAGGAAGTAGACGGTGTGGGGGGACGCCCGGTAGAGGTCCCGCAGGTCCGCGAACAGCTTGCGGTAGCTCGCGGCCACCCCCAGCCGCGCGGGTCGGTCCTCGGCGGGCGGGGTCTCCGGCACCGCCAGGAAGAGCGGGATCGCCGACAGCGTGAACCACACCGCGGCCACGAGCGCCACCACGCGGATGTTCAGCCCGTTCTCGGTCGACACGCCCAGCGCCCCGGCGGTCGGCCCGGACTCGCCCGCGATGAACAGGACGTAGACCAGCAGCAGCAACACGATGCCGCCGAAGTAGCCCATCGACCAGCCGAAACCGGAGACCCGGCCGATGGTCGACGGCGTCGAGACGCGCGAGAGCAGCGCGTTGTAGGACACCTCGGCGAGCTCGAACGTGATCGACCCGAGGGCCAGCAGGAGCACGCCGAGCCACAGGTAGCGCCAGTCGTCCTGCACGAGGAAGCCGAGCCCGGTCAGCACGACCGTGCCGACCGTCCAGACCGCGGTGGACCGCAGGACGTACCCGCCGCGGTCGGCGCTCTGCCCCACGACCGGCGCGAGCAGCGCGACGACCAGCCCCGCGGCGCCGACGGCCCACCCGAGCCAGCTCTGCGCGCTCACCGACCCCGGGAGGTCCGCCCCGACCGAGTCGGTGACGTACACGGAGAAGACGAAGGTCAGGAAGATCGTGGTGTAGGCCGAGGAGCCCCAGTCCCACAGCCCCCAGGACACGACCTGCCGTCGGGCGACCGGACCCGCATCGGTTGTCACCGCGGTGACTCTAGAGGTCGATCAAGAGATCGGGACGGTCCGACAGCAGCCCGTCGACCCCCATCTCCAGCAGCCGCCGCATCTCGGCCGGGTCGTTCACGGTCCACACGTGCACCTCGATCCCCGCCCGGCGGGTGCGGGCGAGCAGCGCCTCGTCGACGACGGTCAGCGGGCCGAACCGGTGCGGGAGCTGCGCGAGGCCGCCGCGCACCGGCGGGAGCAGGGCGTCCGGGACGGGGAGGGGGAACCGGTCGAGCCACGCACGGGACCGCAGGCCGAGGACGGCGCTGGTGCCCATCGACGTCAGCAGCCGGGGTCCGGCCGCGCGGGCGCGCCGCAGCCTGGCCTCGGTGACCGAGCCGAGGCAGACCCGGTCCCAGGCGTCGAGGCGTTCGAGGACGGCGAGGGTGGGGGCGACGACGTCGTCGGACTTGAGCTCGATCGTGATCCGGGTGTCCGGCAGCGCGGCGAGGACGGTCTCCAGTCGCGGGATCGGCTCGCGGCCCGCGACGAGCACCTCGTCCAGCTCGGCCGCCTGCCGGGCCCCCACCGGCCCGGACGCGTTCGTGGTCCGGTCCAGCAGCGGGTCGTGGTGCACCATCGGCACGCCGTCCGCCGAGGCGTGCACGTCCATCTCGAGGTAGTCGAACCCGCGCTCGACGGCGAGGACGAAGGCGGCCAGGGTGTTCTCGCAGCCCGCCAGCTCCCCGATGTGCCAGCCCCGGTGCGCGTACCGGCGCGGGTGGGCTCCGTCGAGGTAGGGATGCCGATCGCTCACGCCGAGGACCCTCCCACCCCGCGGCGAGGAAGCCGTTGCCGCTCGGTGAACAGGAGGGGTTCCAGGAGGTCCCCGTGGGCGTCGAGCCGCGCGGGCAGGGCGTCGAGGTCGAAGACCAGGTCGGCGGCCTTGCGACAGGCCCGCACCTCGTCCCAGGCCACCGGCGTGGCGACGGTCGGGCGGGCCCGCCCGCGCAGCGAGTAGCTGGCGATCGTGGTCTTCGCGGTGTTGTTCTGGCTCCAGTCCACGAAGACCTTGCCGCGGCGGCGCTGCTTCGCCATGACCGAGGTGACCGTGCGCGGCGACTCCTGCGCCAGCCGTTCGGCGAGGGTCTTCGCGAACTCGGTGGTCTGCTCGGCCGCGGACACCGTGACCGGCAGGTAGAGCTGCAGCCCCTTCCCGCCCGACGTCCGCGGGTACGCCACGAGACCGTCCTCGGCCAGGATGTCCGCGATGGCCTCCGCGACGCGGCAGCACTCGACCACCGTGGTCCCCTCGCCGGGGTCCAGGTCGAAGACGACGAGGTCGGGGGTGTGCCGTCCGCCGCGCGGGCCCACCGTCCACTGCGGAACGTGCAGCTCGAGCGCGGCCAGGTTCGCCGCCCAGGCCAGCCCCTCCTCGCTCTCGATCAACGGGAAGTCCGCGCTCTCCGAACGCCCGCCCGGTGTGCCGACGCGCTCGGTGCGGATCCAGGACGGCGCGTGCCGGGAGACGTCCTTCTCGAAGAACGAGGGCTTCTCGACGCCGTCCGGCCAGCGGACCATGGTCACCGGGCGGTCCCGCAGGTGGGGGAGCATGACCGCAGCGACGGCGCGGTAGTGCGCGAGGACGTCCGCCTTGGTGGTGCCGGTGAGCGGGTAGAGGACCTTGCCGGGGTTGGTGAGGGTCG
>NZ_JACBXB010000134.1 GCF_013870575.1 Pseudonocardia pini | reverse complement strand
GTCGCCGCGCTGCCCGAGGGCGACGCGCTCGCCGCCCGCTCGTCGGTGACCCTGGCCGACCTGGTGGACCGGACGGTCGCGATCAACGAGGTGACCGGGACGACCACACCGAGCCTCTGGCCCGCGGGCGCCCGACCCGCCGTGACCTGGGTCGGCTCGACGGCGGACTGGCTGGTCGACATCGCCTCCGGCGAGGCCGTGGGGGTCACCGCGGCCGCCACGGCCGAGCTGCACCGCTTTCCGGGCGTGGTCTACGTGCCGGTCGCGGACGCCCCGCCGCTGCCCGTCCATCTCGTCTGGCCCGATCCGCCGACGCATCCCGGCGTGGCCCCGTTGGTGGCGCTCGTCGAGGAGGTCACCGGCGGCCCGAACGGCCGTTCAGGGTGAGATACTTGGCAACGGCAAGGTTCTCGCTTGCCCTCCGCAACGACCCGTGGTCACCTGAAGGGACAACCGAACGGACGGAGACCACGCCCCGTGAGCGCCAGCCTGGCCGAATCGCCCACCACGACCTCGCCCGGGCCGGGACGTCGACCGATGGTGGCGATCCTCGTCCTAGCCTCCTGCGGGCTGCTGATCTCGCTCGTGCAGACGATGGTCGTGCCGCTGCTGCCGCAGTTCCCCCGGCTCATGTCGGTCAGCCCGTCGACGGCGGCCTGGCTGGTCACGGCCACGCTGGTCTCGGGCGCGGTGTCCGCGCCGGTGCTCGGCAAGCTCGGTGACATGTACGGCAAGCGGCGGATGCTGCTCGTCTCCATCGTGCTGATCCTGGTCGGCTCCGTGGTCGGCGCCGTCGCGCCGAACATCCTGGTCCTGCTGGTGGGCCGGGTGCTGCAGGGCGTGTCGTTCGGGGTGATCGCGCTGGGGATGAGCCTGATGCGAGACATCCTGCCGCCCGACAAGGTCGGCAGCGGGGTGGGGCTGATGAGCTCCTCGCTCGGCATCGGCGGCGCGATCGGGCTGCCGTTGACGGGCGTGGTGGCCCAGTTCGCGAGCTGGCGGTGGCTCTTCGCCGGGGCCGCGGTGATCGCCGCCGTGCAGCTCGTGCTGGTCCGCACCATGGTCGCCGAGTCGCGGGTGCGCACCGGCGGCCGGTTCGACGTCGTGGGCGCGCTGGGGCTGGGCGTCGCGCTGGTCTGTCTGCTGCTGGGCATCTCGAAGGGCTCCGAGTGGGGCTGGACGAGCCCGGTCGTCCTCGGCCTGTTCGGCGTCGCGCTGCTGCTGCTGCCGCTGTGGGGCCGCTACGAGCTGCGCAGGCGGATCCCGCTGGTGGACCTGCGGGTGACGGCCCGGCCCGCCGTGCTGTGGACCAACGTCACCACGGTGCTCCTCGGCTTCTCGATGTTCGCCACGTTCATGCTGGCCACCCAGGTCCTGCAGGCCCCGGTCTCCACGGGGTACGGGTTCGGCCTCTCGCTGATCACCGCGGGCTTGGTGCTGCTCCCCCTCGGCGGGGCGATGGTGGTCTTCTCCTCCACCTCGGCGCTGCTGTCGCGGGTCCGCGGGCCGCGCACCACGCTCGTCGTCGGGCTGGGGCTGATGACACTGGGCAACGCGGGGTTCGCCCTGCTGCCCGGGTCGCTCCTGGCGCTCGTGGCGATCGCGACCGTCGGCTCGGTGGGCGCCACCCTCGGCTACTCCGCGCTGCCGCTGCTGATCATGCGCGCGGTGCCGGAGACCGAGACGGCGGCCGCCAACAGCCTCAACACCCTGATGCGCCAGCTCGGCACCTCGACCTGCACGGCGGTGGTCGCCGCGGTGAGCACCGCGCTCGTGATGGACGTCGGCGGGGAACGCGTCCCCGCCGCCCAGTCGTTCACCGTCGTGTTCGTGATCGCCGCGGCGGCCGCGCTGGTCGCGCTCGTCATCGCGCTGTTCACCCCGACCCCCGAGGGCGTGGAGGAGCGGCGGGTCGATCCGGCCCTCGCGACCTGACGGGTTTCCCAGAGCAACCCAGCATCGGTACGCTGGGCCGATGTCCCAGTGGACCGATTACGACAGCGCCACCTGCTCGGTGGCCCGCACCGCCGCCCTGGTCGGTGACGCCTGGACCGTGCTGGTGCTGCGGGACCTGTTCAACGGCGTCCGCCGGTTCGACGACCTCGCCGACCACCTCGGCATCGCCCGCAACGTGCTCACCCGCAGGCTGGCCGCCCTCGTCGAGGGTGGGCTGGTCACGAAGACGCCCTACCGGGAGCCGGGTCGCCGGGAGCGCCACGAGTACCGGCTGACGCCCGCGGGCAAGGACCTGCGCGTGGTCGTCACCGCGCTCAAGGACTGGGGCGACGCACACCTCGCGGGCGAGGCGGGCCCGCCCCTGGTCACCCGGCACGCGGGCTGCGGCGGCGAGGTCCACGCCGAGATCCGCTGCGCCGAGGGCCATCTGATCGACGACCGCACCAAGCTCATCGCGGAGCCGGGCCCGGGGGCGCGACTGCGCTCCGCCTGACCGGGGTCCGTCGATCGTCAGCGGGCGCTCCGCCGGGGACACCCGGCCCGAAGATCGCCAGTCCGGCACGCTCCACCGCGACAACCGCGGCGCAGCGCGCCCAGACAGCGATCAAGGTGGCTGTCGCCCCCGGGCCCGCCCGAAGATCACCACTCCGGCACGCCCAGCCGCGCAGGGCGCGGGTCCGCGCTCCAAGACGGTGATCAGGTGACTTCCGGCCACCCGCGTGGCCCAAGATCACCACTTCGGCACGCCCAGCCGCGCAGGGCGTGGGTCCGCGCTCCAAGACAGCGATCAAGGTGGCTTTCGCCCCCGGGCCCGCCCGAAGATCACCACTCCGGCACGCCCAGCCGCGCAGGGCGCGGGTCCGCGCTCCAAGACGGCGATCAAGGAATCCGCCCGATCCCCGCGCCGCCGTCGGAGACCATGGCACCGGCACACCTCACCGGGCAGAACGCGGCTGCACGCTGCGAGACGGTGATCAGGTGACTTCCGGCCACCCGCGCGACCCAAGATCACCACTTCGGCACGCTCCACCGCGACAACCGCGGCGCACCGCGCCCAGACAGCGATCAAGGTGGCTGTCGCCCCCGGGCCCGCCCGAAGATCACCACTCCGGCACGCCCAGCCGCGCAGGGCGCGGGTCCGCGCTCCAAGACGGTGATCAAGGAATCCGGACGGCCGCCGACCGCGGAGATCACCGCACCGGCACGCCCCACCGCGCCAGAATGCGGCTTCACGCTCCGAGACCGCGCCGAACGCAGCTCCGCACTCCGAGACAGCGAACAAGAGGATCCGACGAGCCGCCCGATCCGAAGATCACCCTTCGGCACGCTCCACAGCCACAACCGCGGCGCACCGCTCGAAACAGCAATCTCAGCGGCACCCCACCCCCGCGCTTGCCCGAGGATCACCACTCCGGCACACCCAACCGCGCGGGCCGCGGCTCCGCGCTCCAAGCCGGTGATCAAGGGAATCCGGACAGCCCGCCGACCGCGGAGATCACCGCACCGGTACACCTCACCCTGCAGGACGCGGCTCCACGCTCCGAGACGGTGATCAGGTGCCTTTCAGTCACCCGCGCGGCCCAAGATCACCACTCCGGCACGCCCAACCGCACAAGGCGCGGGTCCGTGCTCCGAGACGGTGATCAAGGGAATCCGAACGGCCCGCGACCGGAAAGATCACCACCACAGACACTCCACCGCGACAACTGCGGCGCACCGCTCCAACACCGCGATCAAGATGGCGCTCCGCCCAAGATGAGCGCTCCGCCCCCGCGCCCGCCCGAAGATCACCATTCCGGCACGCCCAGCCGCGCAGACCACGGGTCCGCGCTCCGAAACGGTGATCAGCCGGCTTCCGACCACCCGCGCGACCCAAGATCACCACTCCGGCACGCCCAGCCGCGCACAACACGGGTCCGCGCTCAGAAACAGTGATCAAGTGGCTGTCCGACCCACCAGCGGCCCGAAGATCACCGCACAGGCACGCCCAACCGCGCACAACGCGGCTCCACGCTCCGCGACAGCGATCAAGGGGCGCGCCAGACCCCGCGCGGGCCCGCAGATCGCCACTTCGACACGCTCCACCGCGACGACCGCGGCGCACACTCCGGAACAGCGGTCAAGGTAGCGCCCGGGCCCCCAAGCCCGGCCGAAGATCACCATCCCGGCACGCTCCACCGCGACATCCGCGGCGCACCGCTCCGAGACAGCGATCAAGGTGGCGGCTGGCGCTCCTGGTCCGCCGTACCCGCACCGGCCGGGCACTGCGCGCCCTCGCCCAGCCCCGCGCCCGTCCGAAGATCACCATTCCGGCACGCCTGACCGCGCAGAGCACAGGTCCGCGCTCCGAGACAGTGATCATGGGCCGCAAGTCGGGTGAGCGCGGAACCTTCGCAGTCCGCAGGTCCAGAGTGCGCGGGAGGGGCCTGACCTGCCGCACAGGGACAATGGTCACCGCTCCGGTGCCGTCAGCTGCGCCTCTCGCGGCTCGGCGATCCCAAATAGCGATCATGCGCGCAGCAGGACCGCGATTCAGGTCAGCAGTCCTTCGGCCCACATGCCGACACCTCGGCTCCGCGGCCACCAGGGGGACCACTCCGGGGCCCGGCTCCGGGCTCCGGGCTCAGGGCTCTCCCGGCTCGGGGCTCGGGCTCTGGTCCTCCGGGCTCAGGGCTCTCCCGGCTCGGGGCTCGGGCTCTGGTCCTCCGGGCTCAGGGGTTCAGGGCTCAGGGCCTCCAAGCCCCAGGCTCGAGCTCTCCAGGCTCCGAGCCCGGGATCAAGCTGAGCTGCGGCCCTCCGGGCTGAGCTCACGCACGGGGCTCTCCGAGCCCCAGGTCTCCCACCCGGGCTAGGACTCCCCGGGCCCCGCGCTCACGCACAGGGCTCTCCGGGGTCCGGGCTCAGCGCTCAAGGCTCAGCGAGTGTCCCTGCGGAGGGGGTGGTCGGCGGGGATCTCGATGATCCCGAGCTTCACCCCGTCCGGGTCGGCGATCCACATCTCGTCGAGGCCCCAGGGCTCGCGGCGGGGCTCTCGGACGATCGGGACGCCCTTGTCCGCCAGCTCCTTGTGCACGGCGGCGAGGTCGCGGACCTGCATCCACAGCGCCACACCGGTGCGGGGTGCGGCGGGCTCCGCGGCGTGCGCCGAGACCTCCAGGACGCACCCGCCCAGGAAGAACGCCGTGCCGCCGGGGAACTCCCGATACACGGCGAGGCCGAGGGTGTCGCGGTAGAAGGCGGTGGTCACGTCCGGGTCGGACGGGCGCAGCAACACCCGGCCGGCGAGGATCTCCATCCTGCCGACCCTACAGCGGCGCCCTCCCGCTACAGCCGGGCCGCGGGCAGGCCCTCCGGGCCGACGGCCTCGTCGGGGTCGATCCGCAGGGCGGTCATGATCCGGGCCAGGCCGAGGTAGTGCGCGGCGGTCAACGCGATCTCCACGATCTCCCGCTCGCCGAACTCGGCGCCGAGGGCGGCGTAGTCGTCGTCGGACACCTCGCCGTCCCGCACGAAGGACTCGGTGAACACGAGCGTGGCGCGCTGCGCGGCGTCGAACGGGGCGAGGTCGCCCCGGTCGAGGGCGGCGAGCTGGGCGTCGGTGGCCCCGGCGGCCTTCGCGATCGGCACGTGCTGGTCCCATTCGTAGCGCGCGGCGAGGCGCCCCACCTGCAGGATGACGAGCTCGCGCAGCAGTGGGTCGATCGCGAGGTCCGCGAGGATCGCGCCGCCGAAGCGGAGCCAGGGCCGGTAGGCGGTCTCGGCGTGCGCGAGCATCTGGAAGACGTGCAGCGGCGGCATCTTCGCGACGGTCGACGCGACAGCGGGCGGAGCGGTCTCGGCGGTGAGGTACGTGATCCGGGCCATGCCTCGGGAGCGTAGGCGAGTAATAGCACCCGGTGCCACAACCGGTGGCATTCCACTCCACATCGGACAGTGCCCCCGCCCCCGCCTGCACGAAGGCCGGAAAACCGCCCCGACCTGCGGGTACGACTATTCAGTAGAACTCGTCGGTAACATTTACTCGGATCCCCAACAATGACGATCGGCGAATGGGTGTAGACCCAGCTCACCTTCCGATCTCGGCCGCATTCCCGCTACGGTCCTCTCACCGCCTGAACTTTCCCGCTGGTCGTGAGCGTCGTCGTCCGCCGCATCCGACCTGCGGTTCCCGCACGCCGGGACGTCGATTCGCCGTTGGAGGCAGCTGTATGAAGCCGTTCGTGGTCAACTCCCACGGCCGCCTCGTGTTCCCCGCGAACTTTTCGCCGGAACTGGATTTCTCGGTGCTCGACTCGGTGGCCGCGGCCGAAGCCGTCATCACCCGCGATTTCGAGTCGAAGGCCCCTACCGGAACGGACATCGCGGCCCGGGTCGCCTCCGGTGCCTACGCCCGACGCTTCGACCTGCTGCGGGATCTCGGGCAGAACCTGTTCTGGGTCAATCGCTGGGCGCTCACGCTCTACGAGAAGCGGCCCACCCGGTGGCGCGACCTCCCCCGCTCCCGCGAGGACGTCTTCCTCCCCGTCGTCACCCCGTGGGTCGACGGACCGGCGAAGGTCGCCGCGGTGCAGCAGGCCTGGGCCACGCTGCCCGCGGGCCGCCACCCCGAGGTCGAGGAGCGCATCTTCGCCCTCCTGTTCGACGTCTGGGGCCACCGCCGCCACCACGCGACGGACCTGGCACCGGTCAAGCCGACCGTCGCGCAGTTCCTCGACACCCCCGGCGCCCTGACCTTCGTCCTGCCCGACCTGGAGCCGGACTACCCCACGTTCAGCACGACCGACATCCACGACGTCGACACCGAGGCGCCGGAGCTCGAGGCGCTGACCCGGTGGGCGATGGTGCTGCACAACCAGTACCCGTGGACCCGGTCGCGCACCGAGCTGCGCGAGGCGTCGGCGATCGGCGACGACGAGGTCGTCATCGCCTTCCATCCGCGCACCCGGGAGGTGGCGGCGTTCCTGGAGCGTGTGCGCAACGGAGCGCAGGCCAGGACCCGCCCCTCCCGGCCCCAGCCGGTGCCCGTCGCCCCGGTCACGCCGTACCCGCCCGTCGTCGTCGCCGACGCGTTCCCGGTCCAGCCGCGGATCGAGTCGCTGGCGGTCGTGCGCGGCGAGCACGTCTGCGAGAACACGGACGTGGTGCGGAACTCGAGCTTCTCCTGGTCGCCGATGAGCGCCGCGGAGATCAGCGCGAAGACCGGCATCGACCGCCGCCGCTACACCGAGCACGAGATCGGCGACCTGGCGCTGGCCGCCGCGGACGCGGCACTGGCGCACGCCGGTCGTCGCCCCGAGGAGATCGGCGCGGTGCTGGTCGCGACCTGCACGAGCGACCGCCTCATCCCGTCGCTGTCCACCTGGCTCTCCGGCGAGCTCGGCATCCTGCAGACCCACTGCTCGGCGGACATCGTCGCCGCCTGCGCGGGCCTGCCGTACGGGCTGGCCGAGGCCGTCCGGCAGCTGCAGGAGGTGAACCGCCCGGTCCTGCTGGTCTGCGTCGAGAAGTTCAGCGACAAGATCGGAGGCGTCCGCACCTCGCGGATGATCTTCGGCGACGGGGCCGCGGCCCTCGTCGTCTCCCCCGCCGCGGAGGGGTCCGCGGGGGACGTCGAGGTCCTGCAGACCTACGCCTCGGGGCCCGCCGCGCAGGTCAACTCGATCATCTGGCCGAACCCCGAGTTCGACAACGACATCACGGTCTACGGCCCCGAGGTCAAGGCGCTGGTCGCGCGCTACCTGGAGCAGATGATCGGCGAGCTGGACGTGCTGCCGGGCCACGGCGGCAGGAGCCTGCTCGACGCCATCGAGCTGATCGTGCCGCACCAGGCCAACCGCACGATGATCGTCGGACTCGCCGAGAAGGCGGGCCTGGCGGCCGACCAGCTCTACTTCGACATCGGGGACATGGGCAACGTGTCGGCGGCGTCGATCCCCATCGCCCTGTTCGACGCCGTGCGGGACGGCGTGATCGCGCGACCCACCCGCGTCTTCGCCCCGGGCTTCGGTGCGGGCGCGGTCGGCGGGTACGCGGTGCTGACCGTCGACCCCGCGATCATGGCTCCCGAGGTGGTCCTCCGACCCGGCGTGACCGCCCTGCCCCAGCAGCGAGTGCCCGGAACCACGAGCGACGATGTTCGCGTCGCGTTCGGGACGTAGCAGGATGGAGCCCGTGAGTTTCTCCCGGATCGCGATCGTCAACCGCGGTGAGCCCGCCATGCGGCTCATCCACGCCGTGCGCGAGTGGAACGCAGCAGGCGGACCCCCGCTGCGGACCGTCGCGCTGTACACCGCCGTCGACCGGCGTGCGATGTTCGTCCGCGAGGCGGACGAGGCCGTGCTCATCGGTCCCGACGACCCCGACCACCTCGGCCCGTCGCCCTACCTCGACCACGCGGAGCTCGAGCGCGGCCTGAAGGTCGCCCGCGCCGACGCCGTGTGGCCCGGCTGGGGCTTCGTGTCCGAGAAGGCCGAGTTCGCCGAGCTGTGCCGCGACCTGGGCATCACGTTCATCGGCCCCTCCCCCGAGGTCATGCGCGACCTCGGCGACAAGATCGCCGCCAAGCGGCTCGCGGAGCGCGTCGGCGTGCCGCTGGCCGCGTGGTCCGGCGGCCCCGTCGCCGACCTCGCCGAGGCCCGGGAGAAGGCCGAGGGCATCGGCTACCCGCTGATGGTCAAGGCGACCGCGGGCGGCGGCGGGCGCGGCATCCGCAAGGTCACGACGCCCGACGACCTGGCCGAGGCCTTCGAGCGCGCCTCCTCCGAGGCGGCCAAGACCGCCGGGGACGCCACGGTGTTCCTCGAGCGGGCGATCAGCGGCGGGCGGCACGTCGAGGTGCAGGTCGTGGCAGACGCGAGCGGGGACGTCTGGACCCTGGGCATCCGGGACTGCTCCGTCCAGCGCCGCAACCAGAAGGTGATCGAGGAGTCCGCCTCGACCGCGCTCGACGCCGAGCAGGAGGAGCTCCTGCGCTCCTCCGCGGCCGAGCTCGCCCGCGCCGCCGGGTACGTCAACGCGGGCACCGTGGAGTTCCTCTACGAGCCCAAGGAGCGGCTGCTGTCGTTCCTCGAGGTCAACACGCGGCTGCAGGTCGAGCACCCGGTCACCGAGGCGTGCACCGGCGTGGACATCGTGAAGCTGCAGCTGCACATCGCGTTGGGCGGCAAGCTCGTCGACATCGCCGCGGAGGCGCCGGCGGGTACCGGGCACGCCATCGAGGCGCGGCTGACCGCCGAGGACCCCGAGCGCGAGTTCGCGCCCGCCCCCGGCCTGATCGAGCACCTCGCGCTGCCGAGCGGCCCGGGCATCCGGGTGGACACCGGCGTCGCCACCGGGGACCTCATCCCGCCGCAGTTCGACTCCATGATCGCCAAGATCATCGCCTGGGGCCGGGACCGCACCGAGGCCCGCGCCCGGCTGCTGCGTGCGCTGCGCCAGACCGCCGCGGTCATCGACGGCGGCACCACCAACAAGGCCTTCCTGCTCGACCTGCTGCAGCGCCCGGAGCTGGTCTCCGGGGACACCGACACCACCTGGCTCGACGGGCTGATGGCGCAGGGGTACACCCCGCCGCGCCGGCTC
>NZ_JACBXB010000133.1 GCF_013870575.1 Pseudonocardia pini | reverse complement strand
TCCAGTCCGGCCGCACGAACGCCAGCGCCGCGAGGCCCGCCGCGGCGAGCAGGAGGCCCGCGGTCAGCCGGGTGCGCAGCGAGAACCGTGCCCCGATCCGCGCACCGAACAGGGCCACGATCACGGACAGCACGGTCGCCGGGAGGAACCACAGCCCCGCCTCCAGCGCCGACAACCCGAACACCACCTGCAGGAACGGGCCGAGCAGCACGAGCATCGAGAGGATCGACAGCGCCATCGCCAGGCCGGCGACCAGACCGCCCGCATAGGTGGGGATCCGCAGCAGGCCGACGTCGATCATCGGGACCGCGCGACCCCGCTGGTGCAGGACGAACAGGGGCAGCAGCACCACCGCGAGCCCGAACGCGACCCACACCCGGGGCGCGAGGCCTGCCGCCACCCAGCTGATCCCCAGGATCAACCCGCCCAGCCCGACGCTCAGCAGCACCGTCCCGACCACGTCGAAGCGCCCGCGTGCGAGCCCGCGCGGCGTCGGCAGGGCGACCACCACCGGAGGCCGACGACGTGTCGCCGCGGACGCCCGTCTTGCGCGAGCAGGACGGCCAGGCGTTCCAGCCCTGCTTGGCCAGCACCCGCTCGGCGACGGCGATCTGCTCGGACTTGCTGGCCTGGTGCGGCATGCCGGAACCACCGAAGGCACGCCAGGTCGTGGGGTTGAACTGCAGGCCACCGTAGTAGCCGTTACCGGTGTTGATCGCCCAGTTGCCGCCGCTCTCACACTGAGCGAGCGCCTCCCAGGAGCTGGTGTCGGCGGCGTTCGCGGTTCCCGAGAGGGCCAGCGGGACACCCGCGACCACGGCTCCGGCAACGGCGATGCGCGCGAGACTTCGACCGGTCATGGACATGGTGGAGCTCCGTATCGCGTCGCGGAGTGGGGTCTCCGCTGCTCGAGGAGCCGGATCGGTGGGCCGTGGGGAGTGCCCTCGTGCCGACATCCGTGTCATTCACAGATCGCGACATTTCCGTTCCGGAAATACTTCCTCGCTCTGCCACGTTCTTTTCTCTCGACGGACCGGAAACCGCGTGGCAGAGACGCTTGCGCGACGGTTCCGGATGTATTCCGAACCGCTCCGGAAGAGCGGCCGAGCGAGGACGCTACGTTTCGAACAGCGCATTCGGTCAAACCAGGTTGCCGTGACGTCCGTCACGGTAACGATATCGAACCACCATCGATAACTGGATATCCCCTGGTCAGCCTGGTGAGATCACGGAAGTATCACGACGCGATGAATAGCACCGATCCGGAAATATTGTCGGGTCGCTCACACTATTCTGGCGACGCTCCGTGGTCGCAGAATCGACGCAGAGTCATGTTCGACCCGGGCGGGCGAGTGGCTCCGCGGGCGCCCGTGGTTCATTCTGGTGAGGTGAGCACCCCCGACCCCGAGAGCTACGCCGACTCCCCGACCACCCTCGCCGCCGCCCTGCGGGAGACCGGGTACCTCGCCGACGACGGCCTGGCGACCGCCGCGTACCTCGCGATGAAGATGAACCGACCGCTGTTCTGCGAGGGCGAGCCGGGGACCGGCAAGACCGCGCTGGCCCAGGCGTTGGCCCAGGTCATGGGGGCCGAGCTGATCCGGCTGCAGTGCCACGACGGCATCGACGCCTCCCAGGCCCTCTACGACTGGGACTTCCCCCGCCAGCTGCTGCACCTGCGGACGCTCGAGGCCGCCGCGACCGCGGAACACGGGACGCTCGACGCCGACGCCGTCGAGGCCTCGCTCTACGCGGACCGCTTCCTGCTGGCCAGGCCGATCCTGCGGGCGCTGCGGACCAGCCCGGCCGTCCTGCTCGTCGACGAGATCGACCGGGCGGACGACGAGTTCGAGGCCTTCCTCCTCGAGGTCCTCTCCGAACACGCGGTGACCATCCCCGAGATCGGCGAGATCAAGGCCGTCAGCCCGCCGGTCGTCGTCCTCACCTCCAACCGCACCCGCGAGGTGCACGACGCCCTCAAGCGGCGCTGCCTCTACCTCTGGCTGGACCACCCGGACGTCGCGCGCGAGATCGAGATCCTGCGCAGCAGGCTGCCCGGGGTGCCCGAGCGACTCGCCCAGCAGGTCGCCGCGGCCGCGCACCGGCTCCGCCAGGCCGACCTGATCAAGCCGCCCGGGGTGGCGGAGTCCCTGGACTGGGCGCGGGCGCTGCAGCTCGTCGGGGCGCGCACCCTGGACGTCGACAGTGCGGCCCGGACCCTCGGCGCCGTGCTGAAGTACCGGGAGGACGCGGACCGCGTCCGCGACCGGCTCGAGAGCCTGCTGGCCAGCTAGTGCCCGCCGACCTCGACCTGTCGCCGAACCTCGACGCGGACCCGTTCCCCGGGCTCGTCGGGTTCACCGCCGCACTCCGCGCGGCGGGGGTCCCCATGACCACCGACCGGGTCGCCGCCTTCACCGAGGCGCTCGACGCCCTCGACGTCACCAGCCGGATGCAGACCTACTGGGCGGGCAGGCTGACCCTCTGCAGCGACCCGGACGACATCCGGCGGTACGACGCCGCCTTCGAGGCCTGGTTCGACCCCGCGCAGGGCCCCTCGGCGGCGCGCCCCGGCGACCAGCCCCCCGCCCCGCCGAAGCTCACCTCGCTGCTGCCCGCCCGCGAGCCCCGCGAGGCGGCGGGGGACGAGGAGTCCGACGAGGAGATCGTCCGGGCCACCGCGACCGGCACCGAGATCCTCCGACACCGCGACCTCGGCGAGCTCACCCCGCTCGAGCGCGAGCACCTGCGCAGGCTGCTGGCCCTGCTGCGGCCCGAGCCGCCCACCCGGCCGTCGCGCCGCCGCGGGCCGTCCCGGCACGGCGCCGCCGATCCCGGCCGCACGCTGCGGGCCGCGCTGCGCAACCAGGGCGAGGTCGGCGTGCTGCTGCGCCGCGCTCCCACCCGCAGGCCGCGCAAGGTGGTCCTGCTGCTGGACGTCTCCGGCTCGATGGAGCCCTACGCGGACGCCCTGCTGCGCTTCGCCCACGTCGTCGTGCGGCGGTCGCCGCGCACCACCGAGGCCTTCACCCTCGGCACCCGGCTCACCCGGGTGACCCGCGAGCTGCGCCAGCGCGATCCCGAGCGGGCTCTCAAGGACGCGGGGCGGGCCATCCCGGACTGGTCCGGCGGCACCCGGCTCGGCGAGGTGATCGGCGCGTTCGTCGACCGCTGGGGGCGGCGGGGCGCGGCACGGCGGGCGATCGTCGTCGTGTTCTCCGACGGCTGGGAGCGCGGCGAGACCGACGTGCTCGGCACCCAGGTCGGCAGGCTCGCCCGACTCGCCCACCGGGTCGTCTGGGTCAACCCGCACGCCGGCAAGGACGGCTACGCCCCGGTCCAGGGCGGAATAGTCGCCGTGCTTCCCTACTTGGACCATCTGCTCGCCGGGCACAGCCTGGAGACGCTGGAACGCCTGCTCGACGTCGTGCGGGCCGCATGAGGAGACACGATGCGTGACGTGGTCGACCAGCTCGAGGGCTGGTGGAAGAACGGGGACCGGGCCGCGCTGGCCACGGTGGTGGCGACCTTCCGGTCCGCCCCCCGACAGCCCGGCGCGTCGATGCTCGTCGGGCCGGGCGGCGAGGCCGTCGGCAGCGTGTCCGGCGGCTGCGTCGAGGGCGCGGTCTACGAGCTGGGCCAGGAGATCCTGACCGAGAAGCGGCCCGTCCTGCAGCGCTACGGCGTGTCCGACGACGACGCCTTCGCCGTCGGGCTGACCTGCGGCGGGATCCTCGACGTCTACGTGGAGGAGGTCTCCCCCGAGGCCTACCCGGAGTTCGGCCGGATCGCCGAGGCCATCCGGGACGAGACCCCGGTGGCCGTCGCGACGGTCGTGTCCGGGCCCGGCGAGCGGCTGGGCAAGCGGTTGATCGTGTGGGAGGACCGGGTCGAGGGCGGCACCGGCTCGGCGCGGCTGGACGGCGCGGTCGGCGACGACGCCCGCGGCCTGCTCGCCTCCGGCCGCAACGCCACGATCACCTACGGCGTCGACGGCCAGCGGCGCGGCGAGGGCCTGATGGTCTTCGTCGAGTCCTTCGCCCCGCCGCCCCGCATGATCGTGTTCGGCGCGATCGACTTCGCCGCCGCCGTCGCGAAGATGGGCAACTTCCTCGGCTTCCGGGTCACCGTGTGCGACGCCCGCCCGGTGTTCGCCACGGCCAGCCGGTTCCCGGGCGCGAACGAGGTCGTCGTCGAGTGGCCGCACCGCTACCTGGAGAAGGAGGCGGCGGAGGGCCGGATCGACGGCCGGACGGTGCTGACCGTGCTCACCCACGACCCGAAGTTCGACGTCCCGCTGCTCGAGGTCGCACTCCGGCTGCCCGAGGTCGCCTACATCGGCGCGATGGGCTCGCGGCGCACGCACGAGGACCGGCTGGAGCGGCTCCGCGAACGCGGGATCACCGAGGCCGAGATCGCCCGGATGTCGAGCCCGATCGGCCTTGACCTCGGTGCCCGCACCCCGGAGGAGACCGCCGTCTCGATCGCGGCCGAGATGATCGCGCAGCACTGGGGTGGCGCGGGAACGCGGCTCGCCGAGCGCGAGGGGCCGATCCACACCTGACCCTAGGGACAGGTCCGCCCGTCCATCGGGGCGGTGTCTCGGAGTCGTCGCGCGGCTACCGTCGGAGGGATTCCGATCGGGAGGTCCGCATGCCTCGTCACGCCACCGGCGGCGCCTGATGCCGTTCGTCGGCGGCGTCCTGCCCGGTGTCGCCACCGACCGTCGAGCGGACTCCCCTCGGGGTAACGTGGGTCACATCAAGTCGCACGAGGTACTGGAGGGCGACGTGGCTCTCGACAAGGCGCCCGGCACGGGCGTCGACGCCCACCGCCGAGCGGGCGAGACGGTCCTGGTCGACGAGTTCGAACGCGAGCCCGATCTCACCGTGCACACCGGCGGGGGCTGCGGTGCCCCGCCGCCGTCGACGAACCCGCGCGTGTCGAAGTTCCACGCCCCCGAGATCGTCTTCGGGCCGGACTCGCTGCGCGAGGCCGCCTTCGCCGCGCTGCGGCTGGGTGCCCGGCGGCCGTTCGTGGTCACCGATCCGGGGGTGTTCGAGGCGGGCTGGCCGAACGAGCTGCTCACCCACCTGCGCGAGGCGGGCCTGAGCCCGCGGCTCTGGACGGACGTCACGCCCAACCCCAAGGACCACGAGGTCGAGGCCGGCTACCACGAGTACGTGGCCTCGGGCTGCGACGTCGTGATGGGCCTCGGCGGCGGCTCGGTGATCGACGCGGCGAAGGGCGTGGCCCTGCTCGCGAGCAACGGCGGCCGGATCCTCGACTACGAGGGCATCGACCGGATCGCGAACCCGATCCCACCGCTGATCATGATGCCGTCGACCTCCGGGACCGGGGCGGACGTCTCGCAGTTCTGCATCGTCACCGACACCGAGCGGCACACCAAGATCACCATCATGGGTCGCGCCCTGGTCCCGGACGTCTCGGTCATCGACCCGCGACTGCTCGTCACGATGCCGGAGTGGCTCAACGCCGCCACCGGGCTCGACGCGCTGACCCACGGCATCGAGGCGTTCGTCTCGCTGGCGAACGGCCCGCTCACCGACCACCACGCGCTGCAGGCCGTCTCGCTGGTCAACACCCACCTCGCCACCACCATGCTCCGCCCGGACGACCGCCGCGCCCGCCAGGCGATGGCGCAGGCGGCGCTGGAGGCCGGGCTGGCCTTCACGAACGCGATCCTCGGCGCCACCCACGCCATGAGCCACCAGGTCGGCGGGATGCTGGACCTGCCGCACGGGCTGATCAACGGGGTCCTGCTGCCGCACATCGTGCGGTTCAACGGCGCCACCGGACCCGAGCGGTTCGTGCCGATCGCGCAGGCCATGGGGCTCGTCGGGCACGGCGTGCCGGGCGACGAGGCGGTGGACATGGTCGCCGTCGCGATCCGCAAGCTGGGCGACGAGGTCGGCGTCCCGAGCGGGCTGGGCGCCCTCGGCGTGACCGAGGCGGACGTCCCCCGGCTCGCGGTCCTCACCCTCGGCGACGCCTGCCTGACCACCAACCCCCGCCCCGCGGACGTCGACCAGGTCGAGGCGCTCTTCCGGGCCGCCCTGTGACGAGCGCCGCCGGACCCTGGCCCCCCAAGCGGACCGAGGTCCCGTCGGGCCGCTCGTGGCCGGGCCCCGACCTCGACGCCCTCACCGGGCTGCGCTCCGGCAAGCCGTCCTTCTACCCGGAGTACCGGGTGTCGGCGGTGCGGCTGCGCCGGGTGATCCTCGCGCTGGAGCGGATCTCCGCCGCGCTGGTCCGCACCATGGAGGGTTCCGAGGCGCTGGTCCGTGCCGTCGTCGACGCCGCGGCGGACCACCTGTCCGCGGACTGGGTGGCGTTCGCGCTGGTCGACGGCCGGTTGAAGGACGCGCAGCCCCGCCACCTCGTGCTCGGCCCGGACGGCGTGGAGTGGTCGAACCTGGATCTCGTGCCGGCGAACGTCCGGGCGCACGTGCAGGCGGTCCGGTGCGGCGGGGAGACCCACGACGAGGCCCGCGCGCACGACCGCGACACCGCCCGGCGGCACCTGCACGTGCCCGTGCGGCTGGACAGCCGGACCATCGGCGGGTTCGTCGCCTGGACGCCGCGCGAGCGCGAGATCGACGACACGGACCACTCGGTCATGAGGATCCTGGCGGGCCAGACGGCGTCGGCCCTGCAGAACTGCGCGCTGCTGGACCGCTCCGAGAAGCTTTATGCCCGCACCGCCCGCCAGGCCGTGGACCTCAAGGCGCGCAACGCCGAGCTGCAGTCCACACAGGAACAGCTGGGGGCGGCGCGACAGCGCGAGGTGCTGGACAACGAGCGGCACCGGATCGCCAGGGAGCTCCACGACTCGGTGACCCAGTACGCCCTCTCGGCGGGCATGCACATCGAGCTCGTGCGCGGCGAGGTGCAGGAGCCGCGGCTGCTGGAGCACCTGGACACGGCGAAGGACCTCACCCGCCGCGCGGTGGAGCAGCTGCGCTCGGCGATCTACGCGCTGCACCAGCACGAGACCGCGGGGCGGGACCTGCCCGCGATGCTGCGCCAGCTCGCCACCGTGCACATGCCGGACGAGCTGCGGATCGACGTCCGGATCGGCGGCGAGCCGGTCGCGCTGCCCGCCGAGCAGGAGCAGTCGCTGTTCCGGATCGCGGGCGAGGCGCTGTTCAACACCGCGATGCACGCGGACGCCTCGCGGGCGTCGATCCGGCTGGCCTACCGTCCCGACGCGGTGCGGCTCACCGTGTCCGACGACGGTCGCGGCAGGCCCGAGGAGGTCCGGCGCAGCCTCAAGACGTCGGCGCTGAGCCCCTCGGGAGAACACCGGGGCCTGGTCAACATGCAGACCAGGGCCACCGAGATGGGCGGGACCGTGCTGTTCCGCCGGGCCCGCATGGGCGGGCTGCAGGTGCAGGTGGACGTGCCCGTGATCAGGAAGGACGTGGCTTCATGAACACGGTGCGGACGGCACCCCCACAGGGGCAGGTGCCCCGGGCCCGCCCGATGCCGGTGCGCATCGTGCTGGTCGACGACCACTCGATCATGCGCCAGGGACTGCGCGCGGTCCTGGACCGCGAGGAGGACCTCCGCGTGGTGGGCGAGGCGGGCACCCCCGCCGACGCGGTGGCCGCGGTGGCCGCCACGCGCCCGCACGTCGTGCTGCTGGACCTCAAGCTCACCGCAGGCCCGCAGACGGACGGGCTGGAGGTCTGCCGCACCCTCTGCGCCGCCCATCCCGGGATCGGGGTGCTGGTCCTGACCACGTTCGCCGAGGACCGGCTGGTCGTGGAGTCCGTGCAGGCGGGTGCGCGCGGGTACGTCGTCAAGGACGTCGACACGACGGAGCTGGTCCGCGCGATCCGGGCGGTCTCCCGCGGCGAGTCGGCCTTCGACGCCCGCAGCGCCTCCGCCATGGTCCGCTCGCTGTCCGGCGGTGTCCCGGACCGGGAACGCCTCACCGAGCGGGAGCTGGACGTGCTGCGGCTGCTGGCCCGGGGCCTGTCCAACCGCGCCATCGGCGCCGAGCTGTTCATCTCGGAGACCACGGTGAAGTTCCACGTGGGCAACCTGATGCGCAAGCTGATGGTCTCCCGCCGCGCCGAGGCGGTGTACGCGGCCACGAAGCTGGGCCTCCTCTAACCCGCGAGTCCCCCACTTTCGACGCGCGAGTCGGACACCAGGACCCGCGAGTCCCCCACTTTCGACGCGCGAGTCGGACACCACGGCCCGCGAGTCCCCCCGTTTCGACGCGCGAGTCGGACACCACGGCCCTGGAGGCCCCCGTCCTCGACGGCATCGGAGATGCCGCGGATCGCTAGCGGCTGCTGAACCGGATCGCCGGGCGGAGCTCCTTGAGGCCGAGGGCCCGCAGCTCGATGTCGGCCAGCGTCGCGACGGCGTCGGGGTCGCCTGTTCGCCAGGCCGCGGCCGGATCGACGCCGTCGCCGGGGATCCGGCGGTGCACCAGGGCCCGCAGAGCGAGCTGGTCGCCACCCCGGCCCCGCGCCTCGACCGCCATGCTCGCCGCCCGCGCGTACCGGATCCGGATCGGCAACCAGATCGAGAGCACCGGGAGCAGACCGAGGACCGCGACCAGGATCGCTGCGCCGGTCGCGACCCCGGCAACGGTGTCGATCAGCTGCTGACCCGCGGACGCGAGCGAGCGGCCCGCGTCGGACCCCGGCGCGAAGGCCCGGGCGAGCTGGTCCCCGACGAACGGGACGTCACCCGCCCCGCGGGCCGCCCCCTCGAACGCACCCTGTACCGACTCGCCCGCCTGGGTCAGGGTGCGGCCGGGCGCTTGCAGGGTGAGGAGCAGGTCGTGGGTGGTCGCGGCGAGCCAGAGCCAGGCGATCGCCCAGGCCACCGCCGCGACGTCCGACAGCAGCTGGATCCCGAACCGCCCGGGTCGCTCCGCATACACGCGCATGAGCCGGGTTCCTACCAGCCCTGCACCCCGGCGCCTTGTCCGACTCGCGCGTCGAAAGTGGGGGACTCGCGGGCAGTGGTGTCCGACTCGCGCGTCGAAAGTGGGGGACTCGCGCGTCGGGATGTGGGGACTCGCGGGTGGGGGCGGGCTCGGGGGTCAGCGGACGGTGACGCGGACGGCGTCGGACATGGGGGGTCGACCTTCGCCGCCGGAGGGGTCGTCCTCGGACACGACCACGGTGTAGCTCCCCTTCTCGAGGGGGATCTCGATGCGGAACGGCGCGAAGCGCTGGCCCTCGGCCGTGGCGGCGACCCCGGCGCGGACGACCTCGCCGGACGGGTCGCGGACCTCCCAGAGCAGGGTGGCCTCGAACACGGCGGCCTCGCCCGAGACGATCACGGGGCCCTCGACGACCGCGCCGTCCGTCGGGTCGTCGATCTCCACCAGCGAGCGGACCTCGTACGGGTCCGCGGCGGTCAACGGCGCGTCGACGGGCTCGCCGAGCAGCGTCACGGCCGGTTCCCCGCCGACGAGCACGCGGACCGGATCGGTGCTGCCCGCGGCGGACTGCACCGTGTAGACCAGCTGGTCCAGCGCGAGGCCCGCGGGACCGGCGAGTGGGCCGACGACGGCGAGGTCCACCGTCAGGAGCCCGTTGCC
>NZ_JACBXB010000132.1 GCF_013870575.1 Pseudonocardia pini | reverse complement strand
GCAGCGCCGCACGCAGCGACTCCATCATGAGCTCGAGGAGGCGCTCACCGAAGCGTGGCTGGTCCACCGGCCGTCAGCCGGTACGGGTGTCAGGGTCCAGACGGGACCGGAGCCTGCCGAGCGTCTGGGTGAGCAGCCGCGACACGTGCATCTGCGAGATGCCCACGCGGTCGGCGATCTGGGTCTGCGTCATGTTGCCGAAGAACCGCAGCATCACGATGGTGCGCTCCCGCTCGGCCAGCTCGGCGAGCACCGGACGCAGGGCCTCCTGGTAGTCGACCCGGTCCAGCTCGGCGTCCGCCTCGCCGACCAGCTCGCCCACCGTGGCGCTGCCCTGCTCCGAGGACAGCATCTCGTCGAGCGACGAGCTGCGGTAGGCCTCCGAGGCCTCCAGACCCTCGAGCACCTCGCTGACGGGGACACCGAGGCGTTCGGCGATCTCCGACGGCTTCGGTGCACGGCCGAGCCGCTGCGACAGGTCCGAGACGGCCCCGTTGATCGAGACGTGCATGTCCTTGAGCCGCCGGGGTACCCGCATCGACCAGCCCTGGTCGCGGAAGTGCCTGCGCACCTCGCCGGAGATGGTGGGCACGGCGAACGAGAAGAAGTCCGTGCCCTTCTCCGGGGAGTAGCGGTCGACGGCGTTGATCAGGCCGACGGTGGCCACCTGGACCAGGTCGTCCAGCGGCTCGCCGCGGTGCGCGAAGCGCCGGGCGATGTGCTGGGCGATGGGCAGGAAGCCGGTGACGAGCTCGGCCCGCAGCCGTTCGCGACGTGGGTCGTCGGCGGAGAGCCCCGAGTACTCCGCGAGGAGGGGGGTCAGGTGGCCGTACTCGGAGTCGGCCGCACTCACCGGGGAGCCGGATCGGCGCGCTTGTGCAGGCGGATGCCCACCGTGCGCCCGCCGTCCACCCGTAGCTCGACCTCGTCCGCCAGCGTCTGCAGCACCCGCCACCCGAAGGTGTCCGTGGACACTGTGGACTCGGGGCCGGTGGTGTCGACCCGCGCGTGCACCTCGATCTTCTCGCCGAGCACGGTGAACTCGCAGTGCAGCGAGGAACCGGGGGCCGCGACGTCCACCAGGGTCGCGCAGGCCTCGTCCACCGCCATGCGCAGGTCGGAGATGGCGTCGAGATCGAAGTCCGCGCGCGCGGCGAGGTCCGACGCCACCGCGCGGATGGTGGGGATCAGTGCGGCCGAGGCGCTGGTGCGGACCTCGACGACCGATCCGGCGGCCTCGACCGCGTCCAGGCTGCCGACGGGATCCACTTCGGACACGCGACCTCTCTCCCTGTCTCGGGGCCGGAGTGCCCCTTGGCTGCCATGGTGCTACCCGTGGCGGGTTCAATCAATCCGCGGGCCGTCGGGCCTGTCCCCGGCTCGGTGCCGAGGGCAGTGTGCCGAGGTCGGCGTGCAGGACGAACAGCCGGTCCGACCCGGTGACCTGCAGCGGGCGGGTGACCGCCCGCGAGCCGCCGACCAGGTGCAGCTCGCGCCCCTGGGTCTCGGCCCGGTGGGCCGCGCGGATCAGGGCCGCCAGCCCGCTCGAGGCGAGGAAGCCGACGCCGGCCAGCTCCACGGCCACCAGGGCGTCCGCGGGCTCGGCCGCGAGCAGCTCGCCGAGCGCCTCCTCGAGCGTGGGGGCGGTGAGTGTGTCGATCTCCCCGACCACCCGCAGGAGGAGGACGGAGGGCGTCGAACGGTCCAGCCGGACGTCGAGGCCACCGGCGTGGGCGGGTTCGCGCGAAGCGGACAAGGCGGACCTCACCTCCAGCTGGTCGACGGCCGCCGCGGGTGCGGCGGGATGGCCGGGCGGCTGGTGGCTCAACCGATCCCGGCGCACCCTACCGAGCCCGGTGAGGGTCGGGGAGGGGCGGGGCCGCCCGCGGAGGCGGGCACGAGCGATACCGCCGGACGGACGCGGTGTCCATCCCTCGGACGTCTGGACCGGCTGCTCCGGTCGCCGACGGACGGTGGTCGATCGTCGCCGGCCGGTCCGGCGCGACCGGGCGGAGGGGGCGCGAGCTGCGGGAACGGCGCCCACGGACGATCGACGCCGGCCTGCCGGGGCCCGAGGTGGCCGGGATGTGTGGGGGAGATGACGGCCCGGGTGTCCGACTCTCCGCTCGTCCCGCGCCGGCGACCGTTGCACCCGAACGGGCTAACCGGCTGTCCGGTCGTGTGGCCCGTTCACGGACCGACGGCGTCCATTCGTCGTGGATTCGCGCATTGCAGGACTTCGGCAGGAAACGATGCCGTTAACACCGGTCAGGAAGTGGTCGGAGCGAGTCCGGCGCGGCGACGGGGCCGAGTCGAGCGAGGGGGCGTGGATGGTCGCGGTGCCGGAGGTCGCAGGCATCGGCCGGCTCGTGCAGCGGCGCGCCGAGCCCGTCCGCACACCGGTCGCCCGGCGCAGGCTGGTCGCCGTCGCCGTGAGCCCGATGGAGCTGCTCCGCCCGGAGTCCGACCTCGCCCGGCTCGTGGCCGAGGCGGGCCGCGTGGACCTGCTGATCGCGCGGGACGACGCGCCGACCGCGGCCGAGGTGCCTGCGCCGCAGGTCTCCCCGGAGGCGGTCTGGACCGAGCCGCCCGGCGGCGTCGACCTCGGCGCCTGGGCCGACCTCGACGAGCTCGACGACCTGGACGGGTTCGAGGACGAGGACGAGGAGGACGACGGTCTCGCGGCCGCCGTCGCCGCCCTGGACCTGCCGGACCTGCACCTGCACCGGCTCGGGTTGTCCGGGCGGATCGGCGCCGACGCGACGGACGTGCTGGTCGCGGCGCTGTCCGAGCTGGTGGGGTTCGACCCGGAGTCCGGCGTCTACTGCGTGGCCCCGCTGCCCGCCCCGAACGATCCCGAGCGCACCGCGGTGGTGGCGGCGGCGCAGCGGATCGTGCGGGTCTACGGACTCCCGCTGCTGCGCTACCGCAGCCTCGAACTGAGCGTCGTCACCGACTAGTCGACCGCCTCGGACCCCGGGGACCGACACACGACGAGGGGCCGCCCCGGCCGGGGCGGCCCCTCGATCGTCGTCCGGCGTGCTCCCGTGGCCCCCGACGCCACGGGAGGAGCCGAACGGAGTCGGGGTCAGGAGACGGCGACGGGTGCGAGGCGTCGGTCGCGGCGCTCCAGCAGCACGCGGCGCTCGGACTCGCCGAGCCCGCCCCACACGCCGAAGGGCTCGCGGGTCTCCAGGGCGAACTCGCGGCACATGTCCATCACGGGGCAGCGGCCGCACACCGCCTTGGCCTGCGCCGTCCGCCGCGAGCGGGAGGGGTTGCGCTCGCCGTCGGGGTGGAAGAACACCGCGCTGTCCATCCCCCGGCAGGCGCCCAGGCGCTGCCACTGCCAGGCGTGGTCCATCGGGCCAGGGAGGCGGGACACATCGCTCACTCGGCTCACCTCTTCGCTCGTCTCGGCGGCCCGTCGTCGTGCCGGGCGATCTGCCGCGAAGTTCCCCAACGCTTTCGCGGCCAAACGCGCGAGCGGTCGGGGCACAGTGGACGGCGGCGGGCGAGGAGGAGCGGAGTACCTGCGGCGCGGTGGTGTCCGTGCAGGTCAACGGGTCACCAGAGTCCCGCGGTCGGCCGAACGACGCACGCCGAGACCCGTGAAATGTGACCTACATCACATCATTCTGCGAGGGCATCCTCGATGGTCTCGCGGATCTCGAACATCGGAACGAGTCCGGCGATGGACAGCGGCCGGAGCACCCGGCGACCGGTGCAGGCCAGCCGCAGCTCGACCCCGGCCTGCTGGGCGGCCTCGCGCACCTCGATGAGCACGGCCAGCCCGCTGGTACCGAGGAAGGTGACGGCGTCGAGCGCCAGGATCACCGTCGACGTCCCGTCGGTCAGCGCGCCGAGCACGACCGAGCGCAGCTGCGGGGAGGTGAGCATGTCGACCTCACCGCCCACCTCGACGACGACCCGCCCGTCGCCCGCGTCCCGCGTGGAGACGGAGATCTGGTCGTCCGACTCACCGTGCTGGACCGGGGTGTCGTGCGTGTGCTGCATTGGCGGAACGGTAAGGGCAGCAGGGCCTCGCTGCCACTCGTGGCGAGCTGCCCCTAGATGGCCATCGCCGACCGCACGTCGACCGCGGCGGCCGTGCCGCCGGAGCCCTCGGCGGTGACCCGGCCGGAGGCCAGGACGTAGTAGCGGCCCGCGGCGTCGAGCGCGAAGCCCACGTGCTGCTCCACCAGCAGCACGGACAGCCCGCCCCGCTGGGTCAGCTCCAGGATCGTCCGCTCGATCTCCGCGACGACCGACGGCTGGATGCCCTCGGTCGGCTCGTCGAGGATGAGCAGCCGCGGCTCGGTGATGAGCGCGCGGGCGATCGCGAGCTGCTGGCGCTGGCCGCCCGAGAGCAGCCCCGCGCGGCGGCCCAGCAGGCCCTTCAGCGCCGGGAACAGGTCCAGCGCCTCGTCGATCAGGGCCGGGCCCCGCCTGCGCCCGTCCGCGACGACCTGCAGGTTCTCCGCGGTCGTCATCTGGCCGAAGGACTGCTGGCCCTGCGGCACGTACGCCAGGCCGCGGCGGACCCGCTGGTGCGGGGCCGTGCCGGTGACGTCCTCGCCGTCGAGCAGGATCCGGCCGGACCGGACCGGCAGCAGCCCGACGGCCGCGCGCAGCAGCGTGGTCTTGCCCGCTCCGTTGTGCCCCATGACGGCGGCGACGCCGTCGGCGGGCACCTCGACCGACACCCCGTGGCAGACGACGGTGCGCCCGTAGGCGACGTCCACGTTCTCCATGACGAGCACGTCAGGCCCCTTCCCCGAGCACGATCGCGGCCTCCTCGGCGGTGTGGTGCCCGGGCCCGAGGTACACCTCCTGCACCTTCGGGTCGGCCTGCACCTCGGCGACCGAGCCCTCACTCAGCACCTTGCCCGCGTGCAGCACGGTCACGGACTTGGCGAAGGACCGCATGAAGTCCATGTCGTGCTCGACCACGACCACGGTCCGGTCCGCGCAGATCCGCTGCAGCAGCCGGCCCGTCTCGTCCTTCTCCTCGGCACTCATGCCGGCCACCGGCTCGTCGAGCATGAGCAGCCGCGCGTCCTGGACGAGCAGCATGCCGATCTCCAGCCACTGCTTCTGGCCGTGCGCGAGGATGCCCGCCTGGGTGTCGGCCAGCGCGGTGAGCCCCACGGTCTCCATCGCCTCCTCGACGGCGGCGGGCACCCCGGACCGCTTGCGCAGCAACGTCCACGGCGAACGGCCCGCACCCGCGGCGATGTCCAGGTTCTGCAGGACGGTCAGCTCCTCGAAGACCGTCGCCGTCTGGAACGTCCGGCCGACGCCCAGCCGGGCGATCCGGTGGACCTTGAGCCCCAGCAGGTCCTTCCCGGCGAACTCGGCCCTGCCGGTGGCCTGGACGAGGCCCGAGACGGCGTCGATCAGGGTGGTCTTGCCCGCACCGTTGGGGCCGATGAGGAACCGCAGGTCCCCCTTGAGCACGGAGAGGTTTACGCCGTCGACGGCCACGAAGCCGTCGAAGCTGACGGTGAGGCCGGTCAGCTCCAGGTAGTCGGTGTTCATGCCGCCTCCGCGGTGGTGAGTACGTCGGCGGTGTTCATGCCGCCTCCGCGGTGGTGAGTACGTCGGCGGGGGTCATGCCTGCGCACCTCCTGCGGGCTCAGGGGTGAGGTCCTTCTCGGCTGCCGGTGGTGGTGGGGGATCCGCCTTCGCCGTGCGCCGCCACTTCACCAGCGACGCCAGGCCGCCCGGCAGGAACGCCACGACCAGCATGAACATCAGCCCCTGGACGTAGGTCCAGCCGCTCGGGAACTGCTCGGAGAGCGAGGTCTCGGCCCAGGCCACGGCGATCGCGCCCAGCACCGGCCCGGCGAGCGTGGTCCGGCCGCCGATCGCGACGCCGATGAGCAGCCCGATCGACGGGACCACGCCGACGTCGTTGGGGGAGATGATGCCGACGATGGGCACGAACAGCGCCCCGCCGACGCCCGCCATCATCGCGGCCACGGCGAAGGCCACGGTCTTGACGGTGGCGGGGTCGTAGCCGAGGAAGCGGACCCGCTCCTCGCCGTCCCGGCAGGCCACCAGCAGCTCGCCGAAGCGGCTGACCATCAGCTGGCGGGCGACCAGGACCATGACCAGCAGCGCGGCCGCGGCGATGAAGTAGAGCATCTGCCGGTTCGCCGGGTCACGCAGCGAGAAGCCGAAGAACCCCTTGAAGTTGTTGAGCCCCGTCGAGCCGCCGGTGGCCACCGGGTTGCCGATCAGCAGGATCGCGAACGCGGCGGCGAGGGCCTGGGAGAGGATCGCGAAGTAGGCGCCGCGGACCTTGCGACGGAAGGTGGCCTGGCCCAGCAGCACCGCGAGCAGGGTGGGCAGGACCAGGATCGCGATGATCGTGACGGTGCCGGAGCGGAAGGGCTCCCACCACCACGGCACGCCCTCGGACGAGATCAGGGCCATGAAGTCCGGGACCGCGCCGGGTCCCGCGTCGGCGAGCTTGAGGTGCATCGCCATCAGGTAGGCGCCGATGCCGAAGAACACGCCCTGGCCGAGCGTCAGCATGCCGCCGCGGCCCCAGGCGAGCCCGATGCCCACGGCGACCATCGCGTAGCAGAGGTACTTGCCGAGCAGGCCGAGCCGGAAGGTGGTGAGCACGGCGGGGGCGACGGCGAACAGCAGCACCGCGGCGACCAGGAACCCGATCCCGACCGCATAGCGGCTCCTGAAGATCGAGGTCATACGAGGCTCCTCGTCCGGACCTGGAAGATCCCCTGTGGGCGGAACTGGAGGAACGCCACGACCAGGGCGAACACGATCACCTTGGCGATGGACGCGGACGTCGAGTACTCGATCCAGGACTGCGCCACGCCGAGCACGAACGCCGCGATCACCGCGCCCTTGATCTGGCCGATGCCGCCGATGATCACGACGAGGAACGCGTCGACGATGTAGCTGGTGCCCAGGTTCGACGAGATCGAGCCCATCAGCGTCAGCGCCACGCCCGCGATGCCCGCGAGCCCGGAGCCGATGAAGAAGGTCAGCATGTCCGTGCGGCGGGTGGAGATGCCCGCGGACTCGGCGAGCTGGCGGTTCTGCACCGTGGCGCGGATCCGGCGGCCCAACGGCGTCAGCTTCAGGACCAGCGTGACCGCGACGACCGCGACGATGGCCAGGACCAGGATGAACAGCCGCGAGCGCGGGAACGCGAACCCGAGGATCTCGACCGGGCCGGAGAGCCAGGCGGGGGCGGCGACGTCGACACCCGCGGTGCCGAACAGGTCCCGGGCGAGCTGCTGCAAGATCAGCGAGACGCCCCAGGTGACCAGCAGCGTGTCCAACGGCCGGTGGTACATCCGGCGCAGCAGGGTCGCCTCGAGGACCACCCCGAGCAGGCCGCCGATCAGGAAGGCGATGGGCAGGGACACCAGCAGCGACACCCCGGCCGAGCCGAGGAGCTGTTGGCAGACGTAGGCGGTGTAGGCGCCGGCCATCATGAACTCGCCGTGCGCCATGTTGATGACGCCCATCTGGCCGAAGGTCAGGGCGAGGCCGAGCGCGGCGAGCAGCAGGATCGAGCCGCCGGACAGGCCGTTGAAGACCTGGGTGACGAGGATGTCCACGTCGCGTCCTTAAGGAGTACCGAACGAACGGCACTCTCGCTCACTAGGTGTGAACGAGAGTGCCGTTCGTTCATCGGGGTTGTGGGTCAGCCGGAGAGCGAGCCCGCCCAGGGGTACGTCTTGAGGTACGGGTCGGGCTCGATCGGGGCGCCGCTCGACCAGTCGGTGTAGATCAGGCCGTCGGGGCCGATCTTGCCGATCAGGGCGGTCTTGGCGATGTGGTGGTTGTCGCCGTTCACCGTGACCTTGCCCTCGGGGGCGTCGAACGTGACGCCCCCGGCGGCGGCCTGGATGTCCGGGACCGCGAACGAGTTGGCCTTCTCGACCATGCCCTTCCACAGGTACAGCGAGGTGTACGCGGCCTCCATCGGGTCGGAGGTCACCTTGGTCGCGCCGTAGGTCGTCTTGAACTCCTCGACGAACTTCTTGTTCTCCGGGGAGTCGATGGTCTGGTAGTAGTTCCAGGCCACCGGCTGGCCGACGATGTTGTCGACGCCGATGCCGCCGACCTCCTCCTCGGCGATCGACACCGACAGCACCGGCATGGTCGCCGGGGTCAGGCCGAGGTTCTTGTACTCCTTGAAGAACGCGACGTTCGAGTCACCGTTGAGGGTGTTGAACACCGCGCCCGCGCCCGCGTCGCGGACCTTCGCGACGATGGTCGAGAAGTCGGTGTGGCCCAGGGGCGCGTACTCCTCGCCCTTGATCTCGATGCCGTTCGCCGCTGCGTACGCCTTGATGATCTTGTTGGCGGTCTGCGGGAACACGTAGTCCGACCCGACCAGGAACAGGCTGGTGACGCCCTGTTCCTTCAGGTAGTCCAGCGCGGGCACGATCTGCTGGTTCGTGGTCGCGCCGGTGTAGAAGATGTTCTTCGAGGACTCCAGGCCCTCGTACTGCACCGGGTAGAACAGCAGGGCGTCGTTCGACTCGAAGACCGGCAGCATCGCCTTGCGGCTCGAGGAGGTCCAGCCGCCGAAGACCGCCGCGACGCAGTCGCTCTGGATCAGCTTGGTGGCCTTCTCCGCGAAGACGGTGGGCTCCGAGGCCCCGTCCTCGGCGACGACCGTGAGCTGCTTGCCCAGCACCCCGCCGGTCGCGTTGATCTGGTCGGCGGCCATCTGCAGGCTGTCGAACACCGTGTTCTCGCTGATCGCCATGGTGCCCGAGCGCGAGTTCAGGAAGCCGATCTTGACGCTGTCCCCGCTCGTGTCCACGCAGGACTCGGCGGCGGCTCCGCCGCCTGCGTCGTCCACACGGGACCCACAGGCCGTCAGGACGAGGCCCACGGAGAGGAGCGCGGCGGTCAGCAGGGACCTTCGCGCGCGGGTTGGGATCATGGGGTGACCTTTCGCGGCATTGTCGTCGTCGGGGCAGCACGCTGCACCACATGCACCGGGTCCGGAATGTGCGTGCGGAGAGGGTGAAACGGTGTGGAGAATGGGCGGGTCCGGAAACCGGATCCGCGGTTCGGAACGCTACGAACGGGGTGTTTCCGCCGATTCGCGTTTCCTGTTGCCGCACGGTTGCCCAGAACTGGGCCGTTCGAGTGATGATCGACGGCGCGGTGCACGGCGGATGACGGGCGGGTGAACGGCTACGCCGTCCGGATCAGCCGGTTGATCCGGCAGGACAACGTGTTACGCGGTCAGCCGGATCGTAACGAGTGGCGGTTCTCACCGGTGTCGGAGCGCTGTGCGGGGACGGGCGGCACCGGGCGCGGTGGAGTGTCGAAGAGGTCCGCGGTGCCGGGGGTCGGGGTCCAGGCCGGGTCCTGCTCGCCGCCGGGTGCGGGCTCGACCGAAGCGGGCTCCGGGGCGACCGGCGGCTCGCTGAACCCCTTCAGCTGCGCCCCGAGCAGGGCGTGCAGCCGGGAGAGCTCCGCGCGGACCGCGCCGCGCAGGGCGCGCAGCTCGGCGCCGCCCTGCTCGACCTGCCCGCGCAGCGCGGCGGTCTCCGCCCGCCCGGCCGCGGCGGCGGCCCGTTCGGCGTCCGCCTCGGTGCGGGCCTGGGCGGCGTCCGCGTGCGCGCGGCCCATG
>NZ_JACBXB010000131.1 GCF_013870575.1 Pseudonocardia pini | reverse complement strand
ACCGGCGATCCGGCGCGTCCAGGTGGGGTCGACCTCGGTGGCGTCGTCGGTGAAGGCGACGAGCCGGGTGGTCGCCGCGACGAGCCCGCGGTTGCGGCCCGCGGAGAGGCCGCATCGCGCGTCGCGCAGGTAGTAGACGCGGGGGTCGGCCAGCCGGTCGACGGCGAGCCGGGTGCGGTCGTCCACCGGGGCCTGGTCCACGACCAGCACGGTCAACGCCGGATGGTCGCCGGCGAGGATCGCCCGGACCGCGCGCACCAGCCCGTCGGTGCGCCCCCGCGTCGGGACGACGACGGTGAGCGGCTCCTCCGACGACGGCACCTCGCGCGGCCGCGGGGTCGGTCCGATCTGCAGCCGGACCGCCTCGGCGCGGCAGACCGCGTCCGCGGTACCGCGCCGCAGCCCCACGGTGATCTCGCCGAGTGCGTCCCCGCCCGCCGTGACCAGCAGCCGGGCGTGCCGGTAGCCGGGCTCGACCTGCAGGCCCGCGACCTCGTCGACCTCCGTGCGGCCGACCCAGGTCGGTCCGTACTCGGGAACCATCACCCACGTCCCTTCCGCTCCGCCTCGACGTCACTGTGTCCGATCGCCGCTGTGACGACACTGAGACCGGCGCCCGACCGGGGTACGGTCCGCAGGTGGGTGATCAGTCGTCTGTGCGTCGGCCGCGGGCCGGTGTGGTCGTGACCGGGAGACCGGATCGTCTGGCTGCGGCCGCGGTCACGGGACTACGCCGCGTTCCAGTTCCTCGAGAACGGCCACCACATGCCGCCCGCGGACATGCCGGGCCCGGTCCGGCACGTCGCCGTCTTCGGGGCGAACATCGGCCTGCTGCTCGCCGACCTGGCCGCCGAGTACCCGGAGGCCCGGGTGCTCGGCGTCGAGCCGGACTACGACAACGCCGTGCTCGCCCGCCGCAACATCGAGCACCTCGGCGAACGCGGCCGGATCGTCGAGACGGCGGTGTGGCACCGGGACACCACGCTCGAGGTCGACTGGGGCCGGGACGCGTGGGGCGTGAACATCGCGGACCCCGACGCGCAGGACCGCAGCACGAACGGCACCCAGCAGGTCGGCCCGATCGTGATCGACGCGTCCGACGCGGGCAGGCTGCTCGCGGACTGGACCGGCGGCGCCCCGGTGGACTACCTGCTGGTCAGCGTGGAGAGCGCCTGGCAGGAGCTGCTCCGCCACGGTGACTGGGCACGGGACGTGCGCTGCATCAAGATCGAGATCTCCGACGCCCGCAGCGCGGCGGCGGCCGACGAGGCCGTCCCGCTGCTGGAGAAGCTCGGCTTCCAGGCCCGCCTGGAGACCCTGCCCTGGGGCGCGTTCGCCATCGGGCTGCGGGTCTGAACGCGCGGGTCTGAACGCGCGGGCCCGAACGCGCGGGCCCGAGAGCCGTCGCGGGCGTCAGCCCTTGCGGCCTGCCCCGGCGAGGATGACCCCGGCCAGCAGCGCCGGGATCGTCCACTCGACCGCGTGGATCGTGGTCTCCGGGACCTCCTTGGCCCCCATCACGGCGGTCCCCGCGGTCAGCCCGACGGCCGCGGTGGTCAGCCCGACGCCCACGACGTCCGCCTTGCTGCGCCGGGTCGCGAGCTGCGCGACGCCGCCGAGCAGGGTCGCCGCGAGCGCCGCGCGGGAGATCGGGGTCCACTTCGCCCAGCCCGCGGAGACCACGCGCTCGCGGTCCGCGGGGCCGCCCGCCGCGTCGGCCGCCGCGTTGAGCCCGGAGGCGCCCATCAGCGAGCCGCCGAACCAGGCGGCCGCGCCGACGTCGCGAAGGGCCTTGAAGGCGGTGGTGCGGTCCATGCGGTGTCTCCTAGCGGGAGTGGAACGGGTGCCCGCCGACCCTAGCGACGCCCCGTCACCCGTCCGCGCGGACCCGGAGCCCCTCGCCCACCCGCTCGTGGGCGGTGCCGCAGTCGGCGCAGAGCAGGTCCTCGGGCAGCCGCTCCCCGCAGACGCACACCCACCCCTTGACGACGGCCGGGTTGCCCGCCACGAAGGCGTGCGCGGGCACCGAGCGGGTCACCACCGCCCCGGCGGCGGCGAAGGCGTGCTCGCCGATCTCCGCCCCGCAGACCACCACGGTCCCGGCGCCGAGCGTGGCCCCGCGGCGCACGGTCGTGGCGACCAGCGCGTCCCCGCTGCGCTTGATCGCCGCGCGCGGGCGCAGGTCGTTGGTGAACAGCACGTTCGGGCCGAGGAACACGTCGTCCTCGCAGGTCACGCCCTCGAACACGAGGGTGCCGTTCTTCACGGTCACGTTGTCCCCGAGCACCGCGCCGCCCTCGACGAACGCGCAGTCGCAGATGTTGCAGTCCCGCCCGACCCTGGCCCCGGGCAGCACGTGGGCGAAGGCCCACACCCGGGTCCCCGCCCCGACGTCGTCGCTCTCACAGAGGCCCTGCGGGTGCACCCGCACCCCTACGGCCGTGCCCGGCGCACTCTTCGTCGTCCCGGTCATGGACGCACCCCTCTCACCCGTCCGCGCGACCCTAGCCGCGGCCGGTGACCGGGTGACCACTAGGCTCGTCAGGCCACGAGAACGGCACGGGGACCGTGCTCGGGCCGAGATCAGAGCAGGACCAGGTCTGACGGGGTAGCGCGGTAGTGGATCGAGACAACGAGCGGACGCAGGACCTCCCGCGTACCGCCGTCCGCCCCGGCGGGCAGGACACCGTGCACCGGATCACCGGGCCGGGAGCCGATCCCTACGCCGACCCTCCCACCGAGCGTTTCGGCGCGATCGTGCCCGCGCCCGGTGCGGCGCAGGCGACCGCCGCCGTGCCCGTGGTGGTGGCCGACCCCGAGGCGCCCCGCAAGCGGCTCGTGCCCAGCTTCGAGCTCAACGCCTTCGCCCTGATGGCTGCCACCGGGATCACCGCGCTGGTGGGCCTCGGGTTCTGGGCCATCGCGGCGCGGCTGCCGGCCTCCGAGGTCGGCCGCTCCTCGGCCATCCTGTCCACGGCCACGATGCTGTCGCAGATCGCGGCGTCGAACGTCGGGCTGCTCTTCGGCCGCGTCCTCGCGTCCGCGCACGGCAAGGGGCGCAGGCTGGTCCTCGCGGGGTACGGCATCGCCACGGCGATCGCGCTGGTCCTCGGCTTCGGCTTCCTGCTGTTCTTCCCGCACGACGAGCTGTTCCCCACCACGTGGGACCGGCTCGGCTTCCCGCTGCTCGTCGTCCTGCTGGCGCTGTCCACCCTCCAGGACTGGGTGCTCACCGGGCTGCGGCGGTCCACCTGGATCCCGCTCGAACAGCTGCTGTTCGCGCTGGGCAAGATGGGCCTGCTCATCCTGTTCGCGAACCTGGCGTTCGAGAAGGGCATCCTGGTCGCCTGGGCGATCCCGATCATCCTGCTGCAGCTGGTGGTCGCGCCGATCCTGTTCCTGCGCCTGCTCCCCCGCATCCCGCCGCCCGGTCCCGGCACCCCGCCGATGCCGAACCGACGGGGGCTGCGCACGATCTTCCTCGCGGAGTACGCCACCGGGGCCGTCACGGTCATCATCCCGCTGGTGCTGCCGCTGCTCGTGGTCGCTCGGCTCGGCACGGAGGCGAACGCGTACTACGCGGTGCCCTGGCTGATCGCCGAGTCCTTCAGCGTCCTGATCTGGAACATCAGCTCGTCGTACGTGGTGGAGGCCAGCCACGACCGGCGCCAGCAGTGGAAGCTGATGCAGCGCACGTTCCGGCTCAGCTACCTGATCGGCGGCATCGGGGTCCCCGTGCTGTTCTTCCTGGGGCCTTGGCTGTTGTCGATCCTCGGGGACACCTACTCCGACGAGGGCGGCTGGGTCCTGCGCTACGCGGTGCTCGCGATCCCCTTCACGATCGTCAACATGAACTTCATCAACACCTCTCGACTACGCAACCAGATGGGCCGCGTAGTCGTCATGGAAGTGTGTACAGCTGCGCTCGTCATCGGACTCGCCGTGGTCCTCATGGACCGGATGGGTGTCGGGGGTGCCGGGTTGGCGTTCCTGCTCGCCCAGGCGGTCACCGCGGTCGTCGTCGCGGTGCCGCTGCTGCGGTACATGAGCACCCTCCGCCGCGAGGCGCGCGAGGAGGACCCCGGCGAGGACCCCGAGCCGACCGCCTCGGTCGACGCGGCGACCACGAGCCGGACGCCGTGAGAGACAGGAGAATCCGCACGTGACCAGGCCGAACGGATCGGTCCGACCCCTCCACGCGGACCGTCGGCTGCGCCTGCTCGTCGTGCTGCACAACCTGGGCATCGGCGGCAGCCAGCGCAACTCGGTCGACCTGGCCGCAGGCGCCCGCGACCTCGGTCACGAGGTCACCCTCGCCGGTCCCCCCGGCGTGCTGCAGGACGTCATCGCCGAGAACGGCCTGCCCTTCGAACCCATCGAGGAGCTCTCCCCGGACAACATCGCGCCGACCGCGCGCAGTGCGTACCGGAGGATGCGCGAGCTCGTCCGCCGGGTCCAGCCGGACCTCGTGCACACCTACGAGCTCACGCCGTCGATCCTGATGTTCCTCGGCCCGCACCGCTCCGACGACGTGCCGATGACCATGACGATCAACAGCATGTCCGTGCCGGACTTCATGCCCGGCACCATCCCGCTGCAGGTCTGCGGCCCGCTCATCGCGATGGAGACGCGCGAGCGCTCCGGCTCGATCGGGATCCTGGAGATCCCCACCGACGTCGTCGGCCAGTACCCGGGCTACCCGGGCGGCGACGCGTTCCGCGCCGAGATGGGCGTGAAGCCGGACGAGATCATGGTGGTCGCGGTCAGCCGGTTCGCCCGGGCGCTGAAGCAGGAGGGGCTCGAGACGGCGATCCGCGCCACGGGCCGCATCGCCCACCAGCACCCGATCCGGCTCGTCCTGGTCGGCGACGGGCCCGCGATGCCGGAGCTGCAGGCCCTCGCCGCCGCCACCAACGCCCGGGTCGGCCGCGAGGTCGTCACCCTGCCCGGCCTGCGGGTGGACCCCCGCCCGGCCTACGAGTCCGCGGACATCGCACTGGGCATGGGCGGCTCGGTGCTGCGGGCCATGGCCTTCGGCAAGCCCTGCATCGTGCAGGGCGAGCACGGCTACTTCAAGGTGCTGGACCGGCGCTCGGCCCGCGAGTTCCGCTGGCACGGCTTCTACGGCATCGGCGACGGCGGCACCGGCGAGGACGTCCTCGTCCGCGAGCTCCGGACGTTGCTGGTCGACCCCCTGCGCCGCAAGGCGAACGCGGAGTTCGCCCTGGAGCTGGTGCGCAGGCACTACAGCCTGCAGCACGCCCTGGACGTCCAGCTCGCCTGGTACCGCAAGGCCATCGCCGAGCACGTCCGGCCCTCCCGCGCGGAGATCGCCCGCACCATCGCCGGGGTCGGCACCTACTTCGCGGGCCGGGCCGCCGGACGGATCCGCCCGGACACCTTCAACAGCTCGGAACGCATCGGCCCCGGCATCGCCGCGCCGGTGCCCGCCTGGTTCGACCCGGACCTGGACACCGACACGGGCAGCATCGACATCGCCAACGCCCGCACCCTCAAGATGCCCGCGGCCCGCCGCCCCGCCCAGTAGGACGACGAACGGCACCCTCGCCCACCGAGTGGGAGAGGGTGCCGTCCTGCGGTCGGGCGCTCCTAGCGGAGCGGGTACTCCTTGATCCAGTCGACCTGCATCTCCGACTCCCGCACGTTGGCCGGGTCCCCGTCCTCGGGGAACCAGTCCAGCTGGATCGTGAGGTGCATCGGGCGCGGGGGCAGGTGGTCCGTGTTCTCGTTCCGGTACCACTCCTGGCCGTCGAGGTAGCCGATGATGTGGTCCGGGGTCCACTCGACCGCCCAGTTGTGCCACTGCGTGGCGTCGACCGCGACCTCGCCCTTGTCCTGGTCGTTGTCCTCGCCGTAGTGCAGGAAGAAGTTCACGTCCTGCCTGCCCCCCGAGGTCGCCTCCATGAAGTCGACCTCGCCGCCCTCCGGCCAGTCCTCCGCGTCCGGCCACAGCAGCAGCAGGGCGTGGTAGGTGGGGTCGGAGTCGGGGAGCTTCACCCGGCCCTCCCAGCGGCCGTACTGCTGGCCGGGGTAGAGGGCCATGCCACCGGTGTTGCCCCGGGAGTCCCCGGTGATGGTGAGGATGCCGTCCTCGACGCTGATCGCGTCGGGGGTGCGGCGGCCGTTGCCGTCGTGGCCCTCGCCGTTGTAGATGTTCCAGCCCGCGGGCTTGGGCCCGTCGAACTCGTCCACCCTGGCGGGGTCGCCCCAGCCCAGCAGCGTGGCCGCGCTGGTCTCGGTGCCCGCGCTCGGCGTCTCCGTGGTGGTGGCGGGCGCGCCGGGCTCGGGGGCCTGCGTGGTGGGGGTGGTCGGCGACGACGGCCGGGTCACCAGCACCGCGATCAGCGCGATCACCGCGACGATCGCGATGCCCGCCACGACGTACAGCGTGCGGCGGGAGACCGTCCGGGGCGGGGCGTCCCCGCCCTCGGGCTCCGGCTTCGGAGCCTCGGGCGTACTCACCGATCCACCGTCCCCGTGGGCGAGAGCTTGGGCACGCGGCCACCCGAGCGGCGGGCGGCGCGCCTGCCGCGGACGTAGGCCGTGCCCCCGTCGGCGATCCAGGTGATCCGCTCGCGCAGGCTCCCGGCGGCCATCCCCTCACCGGCGGTGGCCTCGCGGTCCCCGATCTGCCGGAACTGGGCGACGGCGGCGGGCAGCCTGCGGGCGGCCATCGCGCCCGCCCTCGGATCCAGCGCGATCTTGGTGAGGAACGCGCCCAGCCCCATCGAGTAGCCCCGCAGCTGGCTGCGCAGCTCCTCCGGCGACGAGCGGTGGTGGTGCCAGACGAACGCGCCGGGGTCGTAGCCGACCTCGTGGCCGCCGAGCACCAGCCGCACCATGAACTCGCAGTCCTCGCCGCCGCGCGTGGGCGCACCCGCGCCCAGCGCCTCGTCGAAGCCCCCGACCGCGCGCGCGATGTCCGCCCGGACGGCGAAGTTCGCGCCGATCCCGAACAGCCCGGGCGAGAACGGGAAGATCGCCGAGTCCTCGGGCGGGTGGGCGAGCGAGTAGCGCCGCGACGCGAAGCCGCGGTTCCACACGAGCGCCCGCTCCGCGGCGAGCTCCTCCTCGGTCTCCAGACGGGCACCGATCACCGGCCCGCTCACACAGGCCAGGCCCGGCTCGGCGGCGAAGACCGCGGCGATCCGGGAGGCCCAGTGCCGGTCGACCTCGGTGTCGTCGTCGGTGAAGGCGACGAGCCGGGTGGCGGCCTCGCGCAGGCCGCGGTTGCGCCCCACGGACAGCCCGCGCCGCGCCTCCCGGACGTACACCACGCCCCGGTCCGCGAACTCCTCCGCGACCAGCCGCGTGCTCTCGTCCACCGGGTCGTTGTCCACGACGACGACGGTCACGGCGGGGTGGTCCCCCGCGACGACCGCCGCGAGGCTCGTGCGCAGGCTCTCCGCCCGCCCCCGCGTGGCGATCACGACGGTCAGCGGCTCCGCCGAGGCCGGCAGTGCGGTCTCGGCCCCGGAGTCGGGGCCGAGCTGCGCCTCGATCGCGGCCCGCACGGTCGACGTCGTGGCACGACCACCGGTGAGTCCGACGGTGATCAGCCCCGCGGGCACCTCCCCCGCCGTGACGAGCAGCCGCGCGGCCACGTAACGCGGGTCGACCGAGAGGTCGAGCGCATCCGGGCCCTCGGCCCGCCGGTCCACACGGCCTACCCAGGCCGGTGCCCGCTGGGGCAGTTCCATCGACGTCCTCCGTGCTGAGTCAAACGGTCGGGCCGCCTGGGCGCTGGTCAGGCCGAGGCGACCGGTGCCACGACCGCGTCCGACGCCGCGGCCGGGCGCGCCTGCGAGACGACCTCGGGACGCGCCAGCCGCACCGGCTCCAACGGCGTGTTACCCAGGATCATGTCGGACGCCTTCTCCGCCACCATCAGGGTGGGGGCGTAGGTCTGGGTGTTGGTGACCGTGGGGAAGACCGACGCGTCGACCACCCGCAGGCCCTCCACCCCGTGCACCCGCATCGAGGAGGGGTCCACGACGTCGTCCGCCGTGGTGCCCATCCGCGCGCTGCCCGTGGGGTGCAGGCCGGTCTGCGCGGCCTCGGCGATCCAGTTCAGGATCTCCTCGTCCGACTGCACGGAGGCCCCGGGGACGACCTCGCCGCCGTCCACCCCGGAGAACGCGGGCTGCGCCATGATGTGCCGCGCGATCCGGACCGCCTTCACCCAGTCGTCCCGGTCCCGCTGGTTGTCCAGGTAGTTGAACACGATCCGCGGGTGCTGCGTCGGGTCGGTCGACTTGAGCGTGACGCTGCCGCGCGAGCGGGCCGCCATGGTGCCGACGTGCACCTGGTAGCCGTGCCCGTCCACGATCCGCTTCTCGTCGAACTTCATGGCCATGGCCGCGAAGCCGACGATCACGTCGGGGAAGTCCATGTCCTCGTTGCTGCGGATGAAGCCGGCCGCCTCGAACATGTTGCTGGTCGCCGGGCCGCGGCCCGCGAGCCACTGCAGGCCCATCTTCGGCCAGTTCTTCTTGTCCTTCATGTGCACCATCGAGATGGGCTGGGTGCACGAGTGCTGGACCTGGACCGCGAGGTGGTCCTCGAGGTTGTAGCCGACGCCGCGCAGGTCGTGCACCGGGGACACGCCCACGGCCGCGAGCTCGTCCGCCCGGCCGACGCCGGAGAGCTGCAGCAGCTGCGGGGTGTTGAAGGCCCCGCCCGCGAGCACGACCTCCTTGGCCCGCACGATGCGCTCCTCGTCGCCGGACCGGTACGTGACGCCGACGGCCCGGTTGCCGGAGAAGACCACCTGGGTGGCCAGCGCGCGGGTGCGGACCTCGAGGTTCGGGCGGCCCATCACGGGGTGCAGGTACGCCTGCGACGACGACTGGCGGCGGCCGCGGCGGATGTTGCGGTCGAACGCCGCGAATCCCTCCTGCACCGCGCCGTTGAGGTCCGCGGTGATGTTGTAGCCCGCCTGTTGCGCCGCCTCGAAGAACAGCGAGAACAGCGGGTGGTCCGCAGGGGCCTTCTCGACCGTCTGCAGGCCGCCGCGACCGCGGTACTCGTTCCCGCCGAAGGTCAGCGAGTCCTCGATCCGCTTGAAGTAGGGCAGGACGTGCGCGTAGTCCCACGCCTCGTCCTTGGTGACCCGGCCCCACTCGTCGAAGTTCGCCGGGTGGCCCCGGACGAACGTCATCGCGTTGATGGACCCGGAGCCGCCGAGCAGCTTGCCGCGGGGCTGGTCCATACGGCGGTTGTTCATGAACCGCTCGGGCTCGGACTGGTAGTGCCAGTTGTGCGACTGGCTCGCGATCGCGAGGCCCATGGCCGCGGGCATGTGGGTGAAGACGTCCCAGAACGGGTCCGACTTCCCCGCCTCCAGCAGCAGCACCCGGTTCGACGGATCGGCGCTGAGCCGGTTCGCCAGCACGCAACCGGCAGCCCCGCCACCGACCACGACGAAGTCGTAGACCTGATCCGACATGAGGTGAGAGCCCTCCTCCGAAGACGCTGCGATCGGTGCCCCCCGCAAGACCGGCGGACGGGTTTCACCCGAACCGCCGAACGGCAGCATGGTCACGATATCGCGGTGCGATCCACGCGCCCCCTCGGGTGCGTGGCCGTGCTCCGACCTCGTCGTCGGTGGTACTCGGATGCCCCGGCGGGGCATCACGGCTGG
>NZ_JACBXB010000130.1 GCF_013870575.1 Pseudonocardia pini | reverse complement strand
CGGTGACCGGTGCGGGATCGGCGAGCAGCGTGGTGTCGTGGACGATCGCCCCCACCCGCTGTCCGTGCAGGTCGACGGGGACGGCGGCGCGGTGGGAGCCGGGCGGGGGCAGCGTGGCCGGGCGGCCCGCGGCGTCGACGTACCCGCCGGGCAGCCAGAACACCAGCTCGACGGTCGGGTCGCCCAGGGCGCGGGCGAGGGCCGTGGTGGGCTCGGACCGGTCGGCGGCGCCGAGCCAGGTGGCCAGCTCCTCGACCTCGCCGGTGCGGGCGAACCCGCCGCGCAGGATGCCCAGCACGAACGCCACCGGCACCCCCGCGAGGACCACGAGCTGCAGCGCCACACGGGCCACCGGGGTGAGCCCGACGAGCTCCTCCAGAGCCGCCCCGACGGGCACGAGCACCGCCGCGACCAGCCCGTACACGCTCAGCGGGACCAGCACCCGCCGCCGCTCCCGGTCCAGCCCGCGCAGCCTGCGGACCACGATCACCGCGGTCGCGAGGACCACCGCGATGCCGGCGAGGCGTTGGACCGTCCCGCCCAGGGCGGCCAGGTCGGGCCGGTCGGCGACCCACAGCAGGTGGTAGGGGTGCTGGTCGACGACGAACAGCCAGAGCGGCGCCTGCAGGACCAGCGCCGTGACCCAGCCGGCGGCGGTGGTGAGCCGCTCCGCCCTGCCGGGCAGCCTGCCCGTCGGGAAGGCCAGGAGGAGCTGCACGAGCAGGGCGAGGAACGAGGTGGCCACGGCGGTGCCGACCGCGGTGAGCACCGGCACCTGCGTGTTGACGAGGTTCGCGAGCAGCCAGGCCACGCCGCTCGCCACCAGCAGCAGCCCCGTGCGGTTGCTGGGCCGCTGCCACCAGGCCAGCACGCCCGCGCCGAGGTACACCCAGCCGACCAGCGTGAACCCGACGTACGCCCAGGTCGGGCCGGGGCTCTGCGCCACCAACGCGACCTCGACGAGGCCGAGCACCAACGCGACCGCCACGAGGGCGAGGAGCGAGACGCCGAGCGAACGGGCCAACGGCGTACGGCCGCCACCGAGGGGCATTCGCGCAGGATGGCAGGCACCGGCCCGGCAGCCCAGGGACCTGAGTCCTACTGTCACCCCCGTGACGAGCGACGACGAACGCATCGCCCTGTTCCTCGACTACGAGAACCTGGCGATCGGCGCGCGGGACGGGCTGGGGGTGAGCCCCTTCGACCTGGGGCCCGTGGCCGACGCGCTGGCCGAGCGTGGACGGGTCGTGACGCGGCGCGCCTACGCGGACTGGTCCTTCTTCGACGAGGACCGCAAGCTGCTCGTCCGCCACCAGGTGGAGCTGATCGAGCTGCCGCAGCGGATGGGGTTCGCCCGCAAGAACGCCGCGGACATCAAGATGGCCGTCGACGCGATCGAGCTGGCCTACGAGCGCGGCTTCATCACGACCTTCGCGATCGGCACCGGGGACTCGGACTTCACCCCGCTCGTGCACAAGCTCCGCGAGATGGACAAGCGGGTGATCGGGATCGGGGTGCAGTCCTCGACCTCGGCGCTGCTCCCGCCCGCCTGCGACGAGTTCCTGTTCTACGACCGGCTGCCCGGGGTGGACGCCAAGCCGGTGCCCCGCCGGACCCGCACCAAGCCTGTGGCGCCCGCTCCGGAGCCGGAGCCCGAGCCGCCCGTCGAGCCGGAGAAGGAGGAGTCGGTCGACGTCGCCAAGCTGGTCGCGAGCACCCTGGCCGGCCTGCAGCGGCACGCCGACGGACCGGTCCTGGGCTCCCGCCTCAAGCGCGCGATCCTGCGCAAGGACCCGACCTTCGACGAGTCCGACCACGGCTCACGTGGCTTCGGCGAGCTGCTGCGGCGCCTCGCCGAGCAGGGCGTCCTGGTGCTCACGCAGGGCTCGGCGGCGGGCGACCCGGCCGTCGACTTCCCGGAGCACGGCCCGGACGCCGACGCGTTCGCGCTGCTCACCGAGATCGTCCGCGAGCTCGGCCGCCCCCAGCTGTCCGGCCTCAAGGACCGGCTCCGCAAGCGCAGCCCGGACTTCAGCGAGAAGCGCTACGGCTTCGGCAGCTTCCTCGCCTTCGCCCGGGCCGCGAGCGCGCGCGGGCTCGTGGACATGGAGTGGTCCGACGAGCTCGGGGACTGGGTGCTCAGCGTGCCGTAGGCCTCAGGCCGCGGAGCGGGCGAACTCCTTGCCGGTGGCGGCGGCCTGCTCGTGCGCCTGCGCCCGGACCTCGGCGGCCAGCCCGCGCAGCTCGGCCATGGCCGGGGTGCTCTCCGCCAGGGTCAGCTCCGCCTCGACGACCGTGACGGTGCCGCCCCAGACATCGCCCAGGATGCGGGACAGCCACTGGATGCCGTGGTCCCAGCCCGCGCGCGGGGTGCCCGGGCCGTACCCGCCGCCGCGCGCGACGACGATCGCCACCGACCGGCCCGCCAGCGGCGAGGTGCCCGGCGCGAACCGCGGGTCGGTGATCACGACGTCCACCCAGGCCTTCAGGTGCTGGGAGATGCCGAAGTTGTAGAGCGGCGAGCCGACCACGATCGCGTCGGCGCGCAGCAGCTCGTCCGCCAGCTCGGTGACCTGGGTGACAGCGGCGCGCTGCGCCTCCGAGCGCTGGTCCTCCGGCACGTAGCCCGCGAAGGCCGCGACGCCCCACAGGTCGGCGGGCAGGGGCGCGGTGCCCAGGTCGCGGCGGACCACGGTGCCGCCCGGGTGCTGCTCGAGGTAGGCCTTCTCCAGGGTGTCGGTGACCTCGCGGCTGACCGAGCCCTCGGTCCGGATGCTGCTGTCGAGGCGGAACAGGCTCATGGGAGAGACTCCATCTGCGTGGTTCGGAAGATGTTCTGTGTTGCAGACTATCTTCTCGTCAGACGGTCGTGCCACATGCGTATCCTGAGACGGTGGCCACTCCGCAGCGCGTCGAGTCCGACCTGGGCTGGGCGCTGGGCAAGGTCACGCGGGCGCACATCAAGACCGCCGAGGGCGTGCTCGCCGGGCTGCCCGGCGGCCCGCGCGGCTACCAGGTGCTGGCGGCGGCGAACGAGGGCACGCCCACCCAGCTGGCGCTCGCGCGCAAGCTCGGGGTGGACCGGACCGTGATGACCTACCTGCTCGACGAGCTGGTGGGCGCCGGTCTGGTGGAGCGGCGGCCGGACCCCGCGGACCGGCGGGCGCGGCAGATCCTGCTCACCGAGGTGGGCCGCGCGCGGCTGTGCGATCTCGAACAGCGGCTGCGCGAGGCCGAGGAGCACCTCCTCGGCCCGCTGGGGCAGGCCGAGCGGGACCAGCTCCGAGACCTGCTGGCCCGGCTCGCGACCACGGTCGAGATCGACGGCAACCCCTGTCAGGTCGCCGAGGACATCAAGCGCTGTTAGGCCCTACCGGGGCGTGACGGCCTTCGAGCCGTCCGGGGCGACGGCGAACCACTTGCCGTCCGTGCCCTGGCCCGCGGTCGTGGTCAGGCTGCCGTCGTCCTGGGAGTACATGTAGAGCGGCCAGCCCGCGAGGGTGACCTGCCTGGTCCCGTCCGCACGCTGGAGCACGCCCACCTTGTCCGGGGAGACGCCGAGCAGCTCGGGCTGCTTGCCGTTCTCCAGCAGGACCGGCGGCCACTGGGCGGCGCAGGTGTCCGTGCACGTCGACGTCGAGGGCGCGGCGGAGTCGCCGTCGAACCGGTGGAGGACGTGCCCGTCCGCGTTGGTGACCACGGTGCCCAGCGGCCCGCTCTGCACGGCCCACAGCTGCACGCCGTCGGAACCGTGGTGCATGCCGCCCATCGAGGAGTGGTCCATCGCCTGGCCCTCCGCGGCGGGGGCGGCGGCGGGCTGCTCCTGTGCGCCGGAGCCGCAGGCGCTCAGCGCGAGGGCGCCTGCCGCCAGGGCGGCGAGCACCAGGGACTTCGACCGCATGGCACGTCTCCTCTCGGGCACGGAGGAGACGGTAGGTCCCGGCGACCCGTGGGACGCGCGAGTCTGAGGGGAGGTTGCCTCTGCGCCGCCGATCCGCGCCGAGCCGGAGGTGAGCGGCGCGGCGTTGCTCCGCACGGAGCAACGCGCGCCGCCGCACGCTCTCAGATCCACTCTCAGGTTCCGCGGTGGACGGGCGAGCGGTCAGGCGTTGCGGACGGTGAGCCCGCCGTCGACCACCAGCACCGCACCCGTCGTGAAGGAGGCGGCCGGGAGCAGCAGGGACACGGTCATCTGCGCGACCTCCTCCGGGTCCCCGTAGCGCCGCAGCGCCGTGCGCCTGCGCGCGAAGACCTCCTTGTCGGCGTCCGGGATCCGAGCGGTCATGCCGGTGCGGATGGGGCCGGGGCAGATGCAGTTGACCGTCACGCCCGTCTTGCCGTACTCGACGGCGAGCGAGCGGGTCAGGCCGATCACCCCGTGCTTCGACGCGGTGTAGGGCGCGATCCCGGAGGTGGCGCCGAGGCCCTCGGTGGAGGCGATGTTGACGATCCGGCCGTCGCCGTTGCGCACGAGATCGGGCAGCGCGGCCCGGGCGAACAGGGTCTGGGCGGTGAGGTTCACGGCGATCGTGGTGGTCCAGGCCTCGGCGAACCCCGGGTCCTCGAACGGCAGGTGGATGCTCACGCCGGCGTTGTTGACCAGCCCGTCGAGCGGGCCGAGCGTGCCCCGCACCTCGGCGACGGCCGCGGCGGGCGCCGCGGGGTCGGTCACGTCCGCGACCACGGGATGGACGGTGCCGCCCGCCTCGCGGATCTCGTCGGCGACGGCCTCGAGCGCGTCCCCCGACCTGTCGACGATGCCGACCTTCGCACCCTCGTCCGCGAGCAGGTGCGCGGTCGCCCGCCCCATCCCGCTCGCGGCGCCGGTGACGAGGACGACGCGGTCGGCGACCGACCGGCTGAGCTTCGTGAGACGGGGCATGGCCCGTTCCTACCGAACGAACGCTCAGGAGGACAGGGCCTGCGTGAGGTTGACGGTGTTCCCGTCGGGGTCCTGGATGTGCGCGACGCGCTGGCCCCACGGCATGTCGTTCGCCTCGGCCGCGGTACCGCCCAGCTCCGTGACGCGCGGGAGGAGGGCGTCGACGTCCGCGACGTCGATCGAGAGCAGGACCCGGCCCTGCTCGGTGGGGCCGTTCGGCTCGTTGACGAACCCCATCTCGGCGCCGCCCACCGAGATCCCGACGAAGAAGGGCTCGCCCTCCGGCGGGGTGCGCATGACCTCCTTCCCGCCCAGCAGCTCGGAGTAGAAGCGCACCAGGCGGGGGAGGTCGGCGGTGATCAGGATCGGCTGGATCGTGGCCATGCGGGGTGGACCGCCCGCCGCCCCGGAACTCATCGGTTCACCCACAGGCTCACGGCCAGCGCCAGGCCCGCCGCCCCGATCGCGAGCCGCAGCGGTGTCTCGGGCACCCGCCGGACCAGCGCCGGGCCGAGCCGCGCGCCGATCAGCAGGCCCGCCGCCATCGACCCGACGGCGGCCCAGTCGACGGGCGCCACGATCGCGAAGACCACGGCGGCGACCAGGTTCGCGGCGCCGGTCGCGATGTTCTTGGCCGCGTTCGACCGGGCCAGGCTCTGCGACCAGGCGACCGACAGCAGGGCCAGCATCATCACGCCCGCGGCGGCGCCGAAGTAGCCGCCGTACAGCGCCACCCCGAAGGCGACGACGAGGGTGAGCGGGCCGAGCGGGGTCGCGCCCGCGCCCTCCTCGGCGTGCCGCTGGGCCCACGCCCGCAGCCGCGGCGCCAGCATCAACAGCACCGACGCCAGCCCGATCAGCCACGGGACGATGATCTCGAAGGTCTCCGAGGGCGTGACCAGCAGCAACGCTCCGCCTGCCGCGCCGCCGACCCCAGTCAGCAGGCTGAGCCGCAGCAGCGCACGGCCCTGGCCGTGCAGCTCCTGGCGCGAGCCCGCGACCGACCCGACGGTGGTCGCGAACATGGCCACGGTGTTGGTCACGTTCGCGATCACCGGCGGCAGCCCGACGGCCAGCAGCGCCGGGTACGAGACCAGGGACGCCAACCCGGCGACGGAGCCGGTCAGCCCACCGCCGACACCGGCCAGGAAGAGGAAGGCGAGCTGCCAGCCCGTCACGGGACGGGGGTGAGGCGACCCAGGGAGAGCACACGGGACATGGCTACAGCGTCGCGTACGCCGCGAGGATCTGCCGCTCCGCTGTGGCGAGGTACTCGGTGAGCTGCGTCGCCGCGGCCTCCCGGTCGCCCGCCATCAGCAGTTCGGCGATCCGGTCGTTCCGGTCGAGATAGGGCTCGTGGAAGGCGCGCACCGCGGTCGGCCCCGTCATGCGGTGGAAGACCAGCCGCATCTCGGCCAGCAGCAGGCCCATCTGCTGGTCGAGCCGTTCGCTGCCCGCCAGGCCGACGAGCGCCCGGTGGAAGTGCTGGTTCGCGCCGGCCACGCCGGGCCAGTCCTCCCGCGCGGCGGCCTCACGGCCCTCGAGGACCGCGTCCCGCACCCGGACGAGGGCCGAGGGCTCGGCGGCGAGCTCCCCGTCCCGGACCGCGGCGGGCTCGATCAGCAGTCGGACGCGGTAGACGTCCCGGACGTCCGCGGGCCCGGGCACCGCGACGAACACCCCGCGGTTGGGCTCGCGGACCAGGACCCGCTCGGCGACCAGCTGGGACAGCGCCTCGCGCACGGTGTTCCGGGAGACCCGCAGGGTCTCGGCCAGTGCGACCTCGGGCAGCCTGCCGCCGGGTCGCAGCCTGCCCTCGACGACCTCGTTGCGCACGGCATCGGCCACGCGCTCGGCCGTGGAGGTGCGGGCGACCAGCGCTCGGGCGTCGGCCAGCGAGGCGAGCGCCGAGTCCACTGTCACGAGAGGAGCGTACGTGAACAGCCTGTTTCCTTGTTCCCGCTCCCTCTTGCCGGATTGTTGAGCAATCCATACGCTCACCAATCAACGGACCGGGTGTGGGCCCGGTCACCGTTCGTCGGGGAGGGCACGTGAGTGCGGAGACCGGAACGAGGATGAGCAAGAGCAGCCGCAGTGCGCTGCTCGGCGCGATGTTCCTGATGGCGACCAGCGCCATCGGGCCGGGTTTCATCACCCAGACCACGACGTTCACCGTGCAGCTCGGCGCGGCGTTCGCCTTCGCGATCCTGGTGTCGATCCTGATCGACGTCGCCGTCCAGCTGAACGTGTGGCGGGTGGTCGGGGTCTCCGGGCAGCGGGCCCAGGTGCTGGGCAACAAGGTGGCGCCGGGCGTCGGCTGGGTGCTGGCCGGGTTGGTGCTGGTCGGCGGCCTGGTCTTCAACATCGGCAACATCGGCGGCACGGGCCTGGGGCTCAACGCGCTGTTCGGTCTCGACGCGAAGATCGGCGGCGCGATCTCGGCGGTGGTCGCCATCGCGATCTTCGTGAGCAAGCGGGCGGGCGTGGCGCTGGACCGGATCGTCGTGGTCCTCGGCGTCCTGATGATCGGGATGACGGCCTACGTCGCCGTCGTGTCGCGGCCGCCGCTCGGCGAGGCCCTGCGCAGCTTCGTGCTGCCGGACACCGTCAGCTTCCTGGCCATCACCACCCTGATCGGCGGGACCGTCGGCGGCTACATCACCTACGCCGGGGCCCACCGGATGCTGGACTCCGGGATCACCGGGCCGGAGAACGTCGGGGCGATCTCCCGCAGCTCGGTCTACGGGATCATCGTCACCGGCGTCATGCGGATCCTGCTGTTCCTGGCCGTGCTCGGCGTGGTGGCGGGCGGTGTCACGCTCGCGCAGGACAACCCGGCCGCCAGTGCCTTCGAGGCCGCGGCGGGCGAGGTCGGGCTCCGGCTGTTCGGGATCATCCTGTGGGCCGCCGCGATCACGTCGGTCATCGGCGCGGCGTACACGTCGGTCTCGTTCTTCACCTCGGAGCGCACCACGCCCCGCACCCGCAACCTGCTCACCATCGCGTTCATCGCCGTCTCCGCGCTGGTCTACGTGCTGATCGGGACCGCGCCGGTCACGCTGCTGGTGTTCGCCGGGGCGTTCAACGGGCTGATCCTGCCGATCGGCTTCACGGTGATCCTCTGGGTCGCCTGGCGCCGCCGCGACCTGCTCGGCGGCTACCGCTACCCCCGCTGGCTGCTCGGCATCGGCGTCCTGGCCTGGCTGATCTCGCTCTACCTCGGGTGGTCGTCGGTGTCCGCGGTGGGGACCCTGTTCGCATGAGGCTCGACCTGAACTCCGATCTCGGAGAGTCCTTCGGCCGGTGGGCCCTCGGCGACGACGAGGCCATGCTCGGCCTGGTGACCAGTGCGAACGTGGCGTGCGGGTTCCACGCCGGGGACCCCTCGACCCTGCGCCGGACCGTCTCCGACGCCGCGGTGAACGGCGTCGTGGTGGGTGCGCAGGTGGCCTACGCGGACCTCGCCGGGTTCGGCCGCCGGTTCATCGACGTGCCGCCCGCGGACCTCACCGCCGACGTGCTCTACCAGCTCGGCGGGCTCGAGGCGATGTGCCGCGTGGCCGGGACCGCGGTGCGGTACGTCAAGCCGCACGGCGCGCTCTACAACGCCACGGTCCACCACGAGGAGCAGGCGCGTGCCGTCGTCGAGGCGGTCGCGGAGTACGACACCTCGCTGCCGGTCCTGGGCCTGCCCGGCTCGGCGCTGCTGCGGGTGGCGGAGGCGCGCGGCCTGCGGGCGGTGCCCGAGTTCTTCGTCGACCGCGGGTACACACCGGACGGCGCGCTGGTGTCGCGGCGGGATCCCGGGGCGCTGCTGCACGACCCGGCCGAGGTCACCGAGCGGCTGCTGCGGATGGTCTCCGACGGGGTGGTCCGGGCGGTCGACGGCACGGACGTGCCGGTCGCGGCCGAGTCGGCCTGCGTGCACGGGGACTCCCCGGGGGCGGTGGAGATGGCGACCGCCGTGCGGGCCGGGCTGGAGAAGGCGGGCGTGGACGTGAGGGGCTTCGTGTGAGGGTGCTGTCCTACGGGGACGCGGCGCTCCTCGTGGAGCACGAGGACGTCCTGGCCCTCGCCGAGAGCTGCCGCGCGGCGGACCTGGCAGGCGTGCTCGACGTCGTCCCGGCCGCCTGCACCGTGCTGCTGCTCGCCGAGCCGGGCACGGACCTGGGTCGGCTCCGCACCGCCGTCGAGGGGCTGGAGGTGCGGCCGGGCGACGCGGGGGAGGTGGGCTCCGTCGAGATCCCGGTGGTCTACGACGGGCCGGACCTCGCCGCCGTCGCCGAGCTGACCGGGCTGTCGGCGGAGGAGGTGGTCGCCGCCCACACCGACACGCCGTGGCGCGTCGCGTTCGGGGGCTTCGCGCCCGGGTTCGCCTACCTGTCCGCCGGGGACCCGCGGTTGGCGGTGTCCCGGCGGGAGAAGCCCCGGACCAGGGTCCCGGCGGGCTCGGTGGGCCTGGCAGGCGAGTACAGCGGCATCTACCCGCGCTCCTCGCCCGGCGGCTGGCAGCTGATCGGCCGCACGGACGCCGTGCTCTGGGACCTGGACCGGGACCCGCCCGCGCTGCTGCAGCCGGGTGCCGAGGTGAGGTTCGTGCGCGCATGATCGAGATCCTCGACACCGGTCCACAGGCCCTGGTCCAGGACCTGGGCAGGCCCGGGCACGCGGCGATCGGCGTCGGCCGCTCGGGGGCCGCCGACCGGGCGGCGCTGCGGCTCGGGAACCGGCTGGTCGCCAACGACGTCGCGCACGCGGCGGGCGTCCCGCTGATCGTCGACGC
>NZ_JACBXB010000012.1 GCF_013870575.1 Pseudonocardia pini | reverse complement strand
GAGGCCAGCGAGGGCAGGACCTGCTTCTTCAGCTCCTCCGACGACGTCCGGGTGCGCCTGCCAGGACACCGCGCCCGAGCAGCCTGCCCGCGTCGCGACCGTGGAGGGCGGTGAGGGCCGCGACCGCCTCCGCCCGTGCCGCAGGACCGTCGACCCCGATCCGACAGAAGAGGAAGACCGCCCACTCGAACGGCGTTCCGGCACGACCTGCGGCCACGCGCTGGGCCTCGACGGCGACGACCGACTCCGCGTAGCGCACGGGGGAGTAGAGGTACGGCAACCAGCCGTCGCCGAGTCGCCCTGCTCGGCGCATCGCCCGCGGCCCTCGCCCGGCGACGAGGATCGGGACGCCGCCGGGACGCCGGGGAGTGGGCCGCATCCGCACGTCGACCACGGTGTGGTGCCGACCTCGATGGGTGACGTCCGACCCGCTCCACAGCGCGCGCAGGAGTGCGATCTGTTCGTCGAGCCGGCCACCCCGCCCCTGCGGCGACACCTCGCACGCGCGGAACTCCTGGGGGTACTCGCCACCGGTCCCCACGCCGAGACTCACCCGTCCCTCGGTCGCCTGGTCCAGGTCGGCGACCTGTTTGGCGACGATGGCGGGCGGATAGAGGGGCAGCGGGACGACGGCGGTACCGATCCGCGCCCGTGTGCTCAGCGCGCTCAACCGGGCGAGCTGACCCATCGGTTCCTCGGTCGCGTGGGCCGAGCAGACGTGCCCACCCACCCACAGGGAGTCGAGGGGCATGGCCTCGAGCTCGGCGACGACGGGTGGGTCGGGCCTGCAGACGATCCCGAGCCGGACCGGGCCCGTCGGCTCAGGCACCGCGCGGCCCCGATGCCGCCCGACTCCGGTCGACGAGTGGTGGCACCGCACCGTCGGACACTCGCGCCTGCTCGGTAGCCGGCCCGAGGGTGAGGAGATGGCAGCTGACCCGGCGCCCGTCCGCGGTCGTGGTGACCGGAGGGCTCACCCGTGCGCACACCTCCAGCGCCTCGGGACACCGCGGGTGGAAACGACAGCCGGACGGAGGGTGCGTCGGGTCCGGCGGACCGCCCGACAACACGATCCGCGGTCTGCGCCCGATGAGGTCCGGGTCCGCGACGGGCACCGCGGACAGCAGCGCCCGGGTGTAGGGGTGTCGGGGGTCGTCGTAGACGGTGCGGGCCTCGCCCACCTCGACGATCTCGCCCATGTACATCACCGCGATCCGGTTGCTGGCGTGCCGGACCAACGCCGGGTTGTGGGCGATGAGCAGATACCCCACGCCCAGCTCGCGCTGCACGTCTCGCAGGACGTTGATCACCTGTGCCTGGGTGGACACGTCCAGGGAGGAGACGGGTTCGTCGAGGACGACGAACCGCGGCCGGGCCGCCAGCGCGCGGGCGATGCCGAGCCGTTGCAGCTGTCCGCCCGACAGCTCACCCGGGTACCGCTCGAGGTGCTCCGCCGACAGCCCGACGAGATCGGTGAGCTCGCCGAGGCGGGTCCGCCGCTCACCCGGGCCCAGCTCGGTGTGGACCTCGAGTGGTTCCTCGACGCTACGACCGACCGGGAGCAGGGGGTTGAACGAGGAATAGGGGTTCTGGAACACCATCTGCGCATCGCGTCGGAGGGTCCGACGCTCGGCTCGGCCGGCGTGGCTCACGTCCCGTCCGTCGTAGCGGACGACGCCCGCGGTCGGTTCCAGCAGCCGCAGCGCCACCCGTCCGAGCGTGGACTTGCCCGAACCGGACTCGCCGACGACCCCGAGCGTCTCGCCCGCGCGCAGCGTCAGGCTCACGTCGGAGACCGCGCTGACCCGCGAGCGGACCCGGCGGAGGAACCCGTCCCGTACGGCGAAGGTCCGGCTGACGCCCTGCAGCTCCAGCAGGGCCGCCTCGCCCGTGGTCGGCGTGGTCGGCGTGGTCGGCGTGGTCGGCTTGGTCATCGGGCGCTCCGATCCAGCACGAGGTCCTCCGCCCGCCTGCAGCGGACGAGGTGGTCGTCGTCGCCCGCGTGGCCGCGTAGGTCGATCGGTTGCGCGGAGCAGACGTCCTCGGCATGGGCACACCTCGGGGCCAGCCGACAGCCCGGCCCGAACGCGGACGGTGGAGGCACCCGCCCGGGCAACGTCGCGAGGTCCTCGCCCCACGGTGTCCGGTCGGGCATGGAGCGGAGCAACGCATCCGCGTAGGGGTGCCGCGGGCTGTGGAAGAGTCGTCGCACGCTCGCTGTCTCCACGACCTGGCCCGCGTACATCACGACCACCCGATCGGCGATCTCGGCGATCACCCCGAGGTCGTGGGTCACGAAGAGCACGGCGAGGCCCAGCCGGGCACTCAGGTCGCGCAGCAGGTCGAGGATCTGGGCCTGCACGGTGACGTCGAGAGCGGTCGTGGGCTCGTCGGCGATCAGCAGCTTGGGACCGCACACCAGGGCGACGGCGATCGCCGCCCGCTGCTGCATCCCGCCGGAGAACTCGTGGGGGTAGGAGGAGGCGCGCTCCGGCGCGATGCCGACCAGGCCGAGCATCTCCAGAGCCCGCTCCCGCGCGGTCGCCCTGCTCACGTCCTGATGCCAGCGAACGACTTCGGCGACCTGGTCGAGGACGGTGAGCGAGGGTGTCAGGCTCGCCATCGGATCCTGGAACACGACACCGATCTCACGCCCGCGGACCTGTTGCAACGACTCCCTGGAGAGCCCGAGCAGGTCTCGGCCGTCGAAGAACGCCCGGCCCGCCGTCACCCTCGCGGCCGGTGCGAGCAGCAACCGGAGCACGGACAGCGACGTCACGGTCTTGCCCGAACCACTCTCACCGACCAGGCCGAGGGTCTCACCACGGGCGATGTCGAACGAGACGTCCTGGACGACGGTCACCGGGCCCGTCGGCGTGTCGAACTCGATCCGGAGCCCCCGGACCGACAGGAGCGAACCGGGATCCGGCGGGTCGCCCCCGCCGGCGTCGTCCTGGCGCCGGTCGACCGCGGTCAGACCCAGCTGGGCCCCCTTGCGTCGCCGGGTCCCCGGACCGAGCCTGCCGAGGGCGTCGAGCAGGCCGTCGCCGACGACGTTGAAGGCGAAGACGGTCAAGGCGATGGCGATCCCGGGTGCCAGCATGAGCGAGGGATCGACGAGGATGAACTCGTAGGCCTGGCGGAGCATCGCGCCCCAGCTGACCTGCGGTGGTTGAGCGCCCAGCCCGAGGAAGCTGAGCGAGGCCTCGGCGATGAGGACCATGCCCAGCGTCGTCGTGGCCTGCACGATCATCGGCGAGAGCAGGTTGGGCAGGACGTGCCGCAGGATGATCGTGCGATCCGGGGTGCCGATCGACCGGGATGCGTCCACGTAGGCCTCCTCACGGACGGCGAGCGCCTGACCGCGCACGAGGCGGCAGAAGGTCGGGACCAGGAAGACCCCGATCGCCAGCATCGTGTTGGTCAGGCTCGGACCGAGCACCGCGACCAGCACGATGGCCAGTACGAGGGCGGGGAAGCTCATCAGCGCGTCCATCACGCGCATCAGGACCTGATCGACCCGCCGTCCCGAGTATCCCGCCACCAGGCCGAGGGGCAGGGCGACGACCAGCGCGCCCGCCACCGTCAGGATGCTGACCTCCATGCTGACCCGTGCGCCGTACAACAGCCTGCTCAGCACGTCACGACCGAGGTCGTCGGTGCCGAGCAGGTGCGCGGCGGAGGGCCCGTCGAAGGGCGGACCCGCGAGCTGGGCGAAGGGTTCGAACGGTGCGAGGACTCCGGCCAGCACCCCGGCGACGGTGACGACGACGAGGAACGCGAGCGCGATCATCGGGACCCGGTCGCGGCGGAACCGGCGGAGCGCGGCGGCGGTCGGGCCTGCGGTGGCTCTGGGGCTCATGACGTGCGCACCTTCGGGTTGAGGACTCCGTACGTCAGGTCGACGACCAGGCTGACCAGGACGTTCGTCACCACGAACACGAGGGCGACGGCCTGGATCGCCGGCAGGTCCTGGGTGTTGATCGCGTTGAGGAGGTAGCTGCCGATCCCGGGGATGGTGAACACCTGCTCGATCACGACGCTGCCGCCGAGCAGGGTGGCGACCTGGAGACCGAGGACGGTGACCGCCGGCATCGCCGCGCTCTTGAGGGCGTGGCCCAGGACCACCTGCCGCGGACTCCCGCCCTTCGCCCACGCGGTGCGGATGAAGGCCTTGTGCATGGTGTCGACGAGGCCACCCCGCAACTGCCGCACGAGCACGGCGACGGGGAACGCCGCCAGCGCCAGGGCGGGCAGGACGATGCGGTGCAGCCAGCCCGCCGGATCCTCGCTGAACGGCGTGTACCCGGCAGGCGGGAGCCAGCGCAGGACGACGGCGAACAGGGAGACCAACAGCAGGGCGACCCAGAAGGGTGGCATCGCGATCGCGAGGCTGGTTCCGGCGAGGACGGCCCTGTCCTCCCCGTGCCCGGCGCGCAGGCCGCTCCAGATCCCGAGGCCGAGCGCGAGCGGGATGGTCACGATCATCGTGGCGACGACCAGGGACAGGGTGATGGGGAGCCGTGCGAGCAGCTCCGCGGCCACCGGCGTCCCGGAGTCCAGCGACACCCCGAAGTCGAGGTGCAGCACCCCCCACAGCCAGCTCCCGTACTGGACCAGGAACGGACGGTCGAGACCGAGCTCGCTCCGGATCCGCTCGATGTCCGCGACGGAGGCGTCCCCACCGCCCGCCAGGGTCGTGGCGGCGTCCCCTGGTATCAGGACGACCAGGCTGAACAACACGAACGAGACGATCGCGAGGAGCGGGACCAGGATGATCAGGCGGCGCAGGATCAGGCTTGCCACGGGGCCTCCGGTGCGGTGGGTGGGGCGGGGCGGGGCCGGGGGACCGGCGGGTGGGTGGGTCAGGCCGTGGCCTTGACGAAGGCGTCCTGCAGGTCGTAGCCGTAGTTGACGCCGCTGACCCGGACCTCCCCGCCGAGCCGCTCCTCGTTCCACACGACGTACTCGGGCTCGTAGGCGATGGGGACCAGAACGGCCTGCTGAGCGATCTTCAGCTCGAGATCGCGGTAGCCCGCGGCGGCGGCGGCGTCGTCCGGGGCGCCGCCGACGGCGAGAACGTCCGCCACGAGGCCTCGCTGATCCGCTCCGCACAGGTTCTGCACCGCACCCGGCGCGAGCGAGCGCAGGTACTTGTCCATTCCCGTGCGGGAGCCCGGCAACAGCTCTGCTCCGGGCTTCTGCGGAGCCGAGAACTCGGCCACGATGTCGCGGGTCGGCTTGACGTCGATCGTGAGGCCGATGTCCGCCAGCTGGACCCGGACGATCTCGGCGAGGCGTTCGAGGTTGACGTTGGTGGGCCAGTAGAGCTCGATCGGTGTGCCACCGAGGCCGGACTCGGCCACCAGCTGTCGCGCCCGGTCCGGGTCGAACCGCACCACCTGCTCGACGGCGGGGTTGTAGTTGGGGCTGTCCGCGGGCCAGAGTCCGTACGCCGGTTGCCCCTGCCCTGCGTAGAGCAGCTGATTGACCCCGTTCCGATCGATGCCGAGCTGGAGTGCCTGGCGGATCCGGAGGTCGTCGAACGGGGGTTTGGTGGTGCACATGACGAAATACGTGTAGCCGAAGTCCTTGATGGACTTCAGAGTGCGGTACGGGGCGGACTCGAACCGAGTGACATCGGCGACCGAGAGCGGTTGGACCAGGTCGACGTCGCCGGACAACAGGACGTTGGACCGCCCTGGACCGTTGGGGGTGTGGACGAGCTGCACCTTCCCGAGCCGGTAGTGGTCGGGGTCGAAGTACGCCCGGTTGCGCGCCAGGAGGATCTCCTGCTGCGGAACGAAGCTCTCGAGGGTGAACGGGCCCGCACCGACCGGCGCGGTGTTGAGGGTCCCGGGGTCCGCAGCGGGTGACACGATCATGGACTCACGGCCCGCCAGGACCTGGCGGAAGTCGTTGGCCACCGGTGCCCCGATGGTCAGCGTGAGGGCGAGCGGACCCGTGACCGCGACGTCCTGGAGCTGGCGGAACAACTGGTTCTGTCCGGCCTTGGTGCGCTCGGTCGCCTGGTCCCGGTTGCGCAGGAGCCCCGCACGCACCGCGTTCGCGTCGAACGGGCTTCCGTCGCTGAAGGTGAGACCCGCCCGCAGCCGGACGGTCAGGGTCCGCGGGTCGGTGATCTCGACCGACTCGGCCATCCACGGCTCGTACCGACCGTCCGCATACCGCCGCAGCAGCGTCCCGTACACGAGCTGGAGGTACTCCTGGTCGCTCACCGTCGCGGACCTGGTCGGGTCGAAGTTGGTTCCCCCGATGAGATCCAGGAAGGTCCCGACGCGGATCGTTCCGTTGGGGTCGGGCCCGGCGTCGGCTCCGGTCGTGCCCCCGCCGCATGCGGCGAGCACGGTGAGTGCCGCCGCGGCGACCAGGCCGAGCAGTCGTCGTGCCGATCGTCTTGCCTTCATGGGTGTTCTCCTCGTCGAAAGCACCGCTCGGTCGGGTATGGATGCTCAGGGGATGGCCCCGGGGTCACCAGCGGGGGAGAAGGGCCACGATCGGGATGGTCCGCGATGTCCGCCTGCGGTAGACCGCGTAGTTGGGCCAGAGCGCGCACATCCGCGCCCACGCCAGGTCGTACCGATCCGGCTCGGTGATCGGTCGACAGTCGACGGTCATCGTCTGAGGACCGACCTGGATCTCCGCGGAGCCCGCCGCCACCACGTTGAGATACCAGCTCGGGTGCCCCTGCGAGCCACCGTTGGACGCGACGACGAGAGAGGTCGCCCCGTCGCAGCCGTAGATCAGCGGGGTCCTCCGCACGATGCCGGTCCGCCTCCCGGGGACCGCCAGGAGCAGGCAATGGACACCGTTCCACGAATGACCGATCTCACCCGCGGTGGCGCGGTAGCGCGCGACATGCTCGTCGCCGAGAAGTTCGAGGTCCGGGCGGACGTAGCCGGTCTCCGGATCCGTCTCCGAGGTCATGCCGCCTCCCGTGCGCGTCGTTGCGGGGGGTTCGGTGTCGACGCCGGGTCCTCCCGATGGAACGGGCGTGTGCACCCTGGGAAGGACCGCGCGCGTCGAGCAGCCATGGTGGGTGGGCGCTGTCGTCCTGGGACGCCCAGCACCTGCGGTCGTCAGGCCAGACTAGGTTAAGAGCCCATCTCTCACAAGACTGACGTTCTAGTCTGGATGGAACGTGCCTATGGCGAGGTCGGGGACCGTGGCCGCTACGTCCGGCCGGGGCGCAATGCGGCGAGGCAGAAGGCGAGGTAGTGCTCCGCGATCGCGCGAGGCTCGCCACGCGTGACTCCGAGTACCAGGTGATGAACGGTGATACGGAGCCCGTCCGCGATCACTCGCGCGTCCTCGTGCGGGTCCCGGCTGGCGAACGTTCCCTCCGCGACACCCTGCTCGATCGTCGTCGCCACGAGGTCGCGCATCCAGTCCGCGACGCGCGAGATGGTCTCCGCGTGATCCTCCGCGAGGCGCATGTGCTCCTGCACCACCATCCGTGCGTACGGATCGGTACGCCGTCCGCCGATCGTCTCGGTCAGCAACAGGGACAGTCGCGCCACCGGGTCCGGCTCGGCGACAGCCGCCCGCCGGATGGGCTCCGAGGACCTCCGTACGGTGTCCTCGAACACCGCCAGCAGGAGGTCGTCCTTGCTCGGGAAGTAGCGGTAGAACGTCTGGTTCGCGATCCCGGCCCGCTCGACCAGCTGGCTGACGGTGAACGGCTTACCCGTGACGTAGAACAGCTCCCGCGCCTCGTCGATGAGCCGCTGCCCGATGTCGAGGGTGCGCGCCCGGCTCCGGTGGACGGACTCCGAGTTCTCCAACGCGCGACGCTGCCAGTCGAAGAGCTCCGTCACGGCTTCACGGTACCGCCCCGGGCCGGCCGGACGCCGTCACCCTCCGCACCGGGCCGGTGAGGTCCCACACCGCTCGTACGCCCGCTTGAACCGCGGCCGGCGGGCGGCGGGCGATGGAGCGGGCCACGTCGTCCGCCCGGGACCAGAGCAGGTCTCCGGACACCACTTCGCTGACGATGCCGAGACGCATCGCGCCGCGTGCGGACAGGCGTGGATCGACGCCCAGCGCCGTGAGCCGCAGGATGGTCCCGAGAGGCAGCCTGCGGGTCAACCCGGCGAGGGCCGATGGCTCGAGGGTCGCCGCACCGGCGCCCGTGTCGACGCCGACGAGCATGGCGGTGTCGGAGCACAGGACGATCTCGGACTCGGCGAGGCAGTCGAGCCCTCCGCCGGTGATCTCGCCCTGGACGGCGGTGACCAGGGGCTTCCACACCCGGTGGCTCTTCGGCCAGGTGCCGAGGGCGTCCGTCTCCGACACCGAGAAGTCCCGCCCGGCGGCCCGGATGACGATCGCCCGGACGTCGTCGTCGTCGCGGATCCGGGCCCACACCCGGGCCAGCTCCTCGCAGAGCGACCCCGTCAGCGCGTTGCCGGACTCGGGGTCGTTGAGCGTGACCGTCGCGACGTGGTCGGCCACGCACAGATCGACCCGGCCCGCCGGACGTCGCGATGTAGGCCGCGGAGATCCGCTCACGGTCTCCCTCTCCGTCGTCACCGTCATGGTTCGCGCACTCCTTCGCCTGTCGGGCCCGGCGGTGGAACGCCGGGTGGTCGGTGGTCTCGGACCGTGTCGTCACCGACGGTGCAGAACACCGGGATCACGACGCCGTCCCCGATCTGGTGGAACGCGACCTCGACCGCCATCCCGACGCTCGGTCGCCCGCGACACGACAACGCCGAGTGGACGAACGCGCCCTCCTCGAGCTCGATCACCGCGGTGGTGTCGGGTGCTCCCCGGAAGCTGCTCGGGTAGTCCTGGTGGACGACCGTCCACGAGACGAGGCGTCCCCTCCCCGACGCCTCCACCCAGGTCATCCCCGCCATGCCGTGGTCCGGGCAGGCCCCTGCGGGCCAGAGGTGGCGGTCGCAGTCCGAGCAGCGCGACACCAGGTAGCGCTCCTCCCGGCAGGCCTGCCAGAAGACGGCGTCGGCGGTGTCGGCCACGACGTCTCCCGGATAGGGGCGGAAGGTGGTCACCGCGGCCTCCCCAAGATCATCCCGACGTGGGCCCACGATCCCTGCACCCCGCCGTTGCCGCCACTGCCGCTGACCAGACAGAGCTCTGCGCCCGGCACCTGGCTGGACGGTGCCGTCCCGCGGACCTGCAGGATCCCCTCCGAGAGCGGCGTGAAGCCGGTGGCGTAGAAGCCGGAGAGCTGGCCGCCGCCCGTGTTGGTGGGCAGCCGTCCCTTCGGCCCGGTGCCACCACCGCGGACGAAGGCACCCGCCTCGCCCTCGTCGCAGAAGCCGTACTCCTCGAGCTGGAGCAGGACCGCGATGGAGAACGGGGCGTAGAGCTGTGCCACGTCGATGTCCTCCGGTCCCACGCCCGCCCGCCGGAAGGCGGTCCGCGCGGCGTCGGGGGCGGCTCCGGTCCGGCGGAACATCGTGCCGTTCCACCAGTTCTCCAGGTTGTGGCCGGTGCCGGCGCCGAGGACGGCGACGGGTGTCGCGGCGCAGTCCGCGGCGCGAGCCGGCGAGGTCACGACCACGGCGACGGCACCGTCGGTCGGGCGAGAGCAGTCGAGCAACCGCAGCGGGTCCACGATCATGCGGGACTCCTGATGGTCCGACACCGTGATCGGTTCCCCGAAGCCCACGGCGCCGGGCCGGACCGCCCCGTAGGACCGCTCCGTCACGGCGACGGCCGCGAGGTCCTCCGACCCCCCACCGTGACGGTCCAGGTAGTGCTGGGCGGCGAGGGCGTAGACCGACGCCGGCCCGACCAGCCCGTGCAGGTACGGGTATCCGTAGCTGTACCCCCCGAGGTCCGTCCCGGTGGACGCACCATGATGGGGCGTGAGCCGAGGTGCCTCGCCGGTCCAGGCCTCGCCGTAGACACACACGACGTACTCGGCCTGGCCGGTCGCCAGGAGTCCGCCCGCGACCAACACGGACAACCCGGGAGAGGCACCTCCCGAGTTCAGCGCGAAGGAGGTCCGCGGGGTCAGCCCGGCATAGCGCAGGTCCTCGAGCTCGGTTCCGATGCAGATGCAGGCGTCCACCTGCCTGCGGTGCAGACCGGCGTCGGCCAACGCCTCGTCGATCGCCCTGCGGCGGAGCTCACGACGGGAGACGCCGAGGCGCCGCCCCTGTGGGCTCAGACCGAGCCCGACTATCGTCGGCTCGCCTGCCATCTCGCTCGCCTCCTCTTCGTGGACGGGCTGCTCATGCGACCGTGATTCCGGCGTCGACGGGCAGGGTGACCCCGGTGACGTAGCGGGCCGCGTCGCTGACGAGCCACAGGATCGCGTTGCTGACCTCGACGGGGTCGATCGACGTGACCGGGAGGACCCGCTTGTTCCCGACGACCTCCCCCGCCTCCGGGATGCTCAGGAACCGGCGGGAGACCTCGTTGTGGATCATCTCCGTGTTCACCGCCATCGGGTGCACCGTGTTGACCCTGATCTGGTGTGGCCCCAGTACCTGGGCGAAGCCTCGCATGATCCCGACGACACCGTGCTTGGCCGCGTTGTACCCCGTGAGCCCACCGCTGCCGTCGGACATGCCCTTCAGGCCCGCGACCGAACTGGTGATCACGATCGAGCCTCCCCGGCCCCGTTCGACCATCGGGCCCGCGACGACCTTGACCGTGTTGAACGCCCCGGTCATCATGACGTCGACCGCGTCACGCCAGGCCGCCGCCGTGGTAGTGAGGTCGGGTTCCGCCGCACCCAGGTGCAGGACCCCGGCGTTGGCGAGGGCGATGTCGATCCCGCCGAACTCACGGATCCCCGCGGCGACCGCCCCGTCCAGGGCCTCGATGTCGCGGACGTCCGCGGCGATGGTCAGGCACCTCCGACCGGTCTTCTCGACGAGTCGGCCCGTCTCGTCCAGGTCTTCCTGCGAGGCGAGGGGATAGGGCACGGTGTCGACCCGCCCCAGGCCGATGTCGGTGGCGACGATGTCCGCGCCCGCGGCAGCGAGGGTGACCGCGTGCGAGCGGCCCTGGCCCCGCCCCGCCCCGGTGATGAACGCGACCTTTCCGTCCAACGGCCCCATCGGCCCCTCCTTCCGGGTACTCGGTCGGTCTCAGGCGGACGTGCCGGGAGTCGGCAGCGTGGCCGGGTCGGTCGGGGTGAACTGGAAGAGCCGCTCGGCGTTGCCGCGCAACACCTTGTACCGCGTCTCCGGAGCCAGCCCGGCCAACCGGTCGGAGGCGAGCTTCATCGAGTCCGGCCACGTGGTGTCCGAGTGCGGGTAGTCGACCTCGATCATCACGTTGTCCTCGCCGATCAGGTCGAGGTTGCGGATGCCTGCGACGTCGTCGATGAAGCAGCCGTAGACGTGGTCTCGGAAGGTCTGCCGGATGTCGAAGGTCAGGTAGTCGATCGACTGGTCGCCGTCGTCGGTCCGCTCCTGTGCGCTGCCCTTGTTCGGGTCGAAGTCGACGCCCCGCTCGACCCAGAACCGCTGCTTGTCGATCACCTGCTCGGCTCGCTCGAGGAAGTAGGGCATCCACCCGATGTTGCCCTCGGACAGGGCGATCTTGAGCTGGGGGAATCGGACGAAGACGCCGCTGAACAGCCAGTCCAGCATGGTTCCCGAGGTCCGCACCGCACCCCAGGCGAGGTTCGCCATGAAGGAGGTGTCGGAGTTGATCTTCGGGATCTGGGAGGACGACCCCACGTGCATGCAGACGACGACGCCGCACTCCTCCGCCGCACGGAGGAACGGGTCCCAGTAGCGACCGGGGTCGTTGATCGTGGGCAGGCCGAGCGGCTCGGGGTTCTCGCTGAAGGCCACGGCACGCACCCCCCGGCCCGCGACTCGGCGCACCTCGGCGGCGGCCGCCTCGGGGTCCCACAGGGGGATCAGCGCCAGCGGGATGTACCGGCCGGGTGCCGAGGCCGACCACTCGTCGATCATCCAGTTGTTGTACGCGAGGATGCACTCCAGCCCGAGCTCCTTGTCGTCCCCCTCGAAGAAGGTCTGGCCGCAGAAGCGGGGGAAGGTGGGGAAGGAGAGGGAGGCGAGGATGCCGGCCTCGTTCATGTCCTCGACCCGGGCGTGAGGGTCGTAGCACCCGGGCCGCATGTCCCTGTACCCCAACGGCTCCGGTGAGAAGTCGCGCTTCTCGCGGCCGACCGTCGCGGACAGCCCGTTGGTCGGCACCCGCTTGCCGAGGTAGGTCCAGGCCTCGATGCCGTCGTCCCCGGTGAGGAGTCGGGGACCGCGCTCGCGCAGGCTGCGGGGGAGCCAGCGCTCCCACAGGTGGGCGGGTTCGATGATGTGGTCGTCGACGGAGATCAGCCAGTCGAGGTTGAGCTTGTCGGTCATGAGACGTCGTTGTCCTTCCGTGGGGCTGCGCGTCACAGCACGCCTGCGTCCTTGAACTTCGCGATCTGTTCCCAGCTGAACCCGAGCTCGAGCATCACCTCCTCGGAGTGCTCGCCGTGCTCGGGAGCCCGCGTCAGTACCGGGGACTCGCCGTCGAACCGGGTGGGTGGCGGCACCAGCGTGACCTCCGTCCCGCCCTGGTCCGACGTGCAGAGGTAGTCGTTGGCCCGCACCTGCTCGTCGTCGGAGAGCTCGGTGAGGTGCTGGGCCACCGACCACGGGGCGTCGAGGCCCTCGAGTCGCACCTTCCACTGCGCCCAGGGTGCGCTCGCGAAGATCCGGGTGAGCTCGGCGACGCAGTCGGCTGCGTTCCGGCTTCTGGCCGCGGAGTCGCGGAACCGGACGTCGTCGACGAGGTCCGGCCGGCCCAGGTGACGGCAGAGATCGGGCCAGTAGCGATCCGACTCCAGCAGGACCAGCCCGATGGTCCGCCCATCGGCGGTCAGGTAGCCGTGGACGAGCGGGTTCTTCACCGCACGGCCCTGTACCCGGAAATCGGTGCCGCTCGCCGCGCTGTAGACCAGGGCGCTTGAGTTCTGCCACAAGGCCGTCGACAGCAAGGAGACGTCGACGGTGCTGCCGAGCCCGGTGCGCTCGCGGCGGTAGAGGGCCGAGGCGATCCCGAACGCGAGGTTCATGGCGCCCGCCTTGTCCCCGAACGCGGGTGGTTGGTTCGGCGGCAGATCTCCTGGTGTCCCCAGGGTCGAGGCGATGCCGCCGTGCATCCAGAACGAGGAGGCGTCGTAACCGCCCCGGTCCGCCGCCGGTCCGAGAGGCCCCTGACCGGTGGCTCGCGCGTAGACGATGCGCGGATTGCGCTCGCGGACCTCGTGCTCGTCGATGCCCAGCTTCGTCCGGGCGGGACCGAGGAAGTTGGTGAGGAACACGTCGGAGCGGTCGATCAGCAGGCGCAGGATCTCCATGCCCTGTTCGTCCCGGAGATCGAGGCCGAGGCTGCGCTTGCCCCGGTTGGTCTGCGCCATCACGAGGTTGACGTCGTTCAGGCTCGGCGTCATACCGGAGGTCACCAAGCCGCGTTGCGGGTCACCGGTGACGGGATGTTCGATCTTCAGGACATCCGCCCCGAGGTCGGCGAAGACCGCGGCCGCGGCAGGCGCGAATGTCCATTGGGCCACCTCGAGAATGCGCACGCCGGCGAATACCCCGGTCTTGTCCGGCCTTTCCGTAAATGTCGAACGATCATCGGTCAGGCTCATGGAAGACCTTTCTCGTCACTGAGGTGTCGCCGATCAGTGGCTGACCGCCAGGTGTTTGATCCGTTGGAAGGCGCGCAGTCCTTCGATCCCGCGTTCGCGTCCGATCCCGCTCTGCTTCCATCCACCCGAGGAGACGTAGGCGGAGGCGAAGGGGCGGTTGACGGCCACCGTGCCTGCGTCCAGCCGCACTGCGATCGCGAGCGCCTCGGCGGGATCGCCGTACACCCCTGCGGACAACGCGAACGACGAGTCGTTCGCCAGTGCGACGGCGTGGTCGGGATCGTCGTAGGCCAGGACACAGACGACCGGTCCGAAGATCTCCTCGCGAGCGGGAGTGATGCGCTGGTCGGGACAGTCGAGCACCGTCGGTTCGACGTAGTTCCCGGCTGCCAGTCTCCCGCCGAGGCGCGACGGGTGACCTCCCCCTGCGACGACGGCGGCGCCCTCCCGGCGACCCAGCTCGATCATGTCGACGACGCGTCGCGCGTGGACCGAGCCGGCCAGGGGGCCGACCGTGGTCTCGGGATCGTTCGGATCGCCGAGCCGCAGCTCCCGGACGGCCGCGCAGATCGATTCGATCGCTTCGCCGTGGAACTCGCGGGGGACCAGCACCCGGGACTGCGCCACGCACGCCTGGCCTGCGTGGTTCGCCATCATGCCCGCGACCCCGGCGCCGACCCGGTCGAGGGACCCCGGGAGGTAGAGCCCCACGGACTTCCCGCCGAGCTCGAGGAGGACCCGTTTCAGCGTCGGCGCCGCCTGGGCGGCGATGGCGCGCCCGACGGCCGTGGAACCGGTGAAGCTGACGACGTCGACTGCGGGGTGGGTGGTCATGAGCTGGGCGCCCGAGGTGCCCGACTCCACGACGACGTTCAGCACCCCCCGCGGGAGTCCGGCTGCGATCCCCGCACGGGCCAGCGCCAGTGCGGTGAGGGGCGTGAGTGGGCTCGGCCGGAGGATCACGGTGTTGCCCGCCAAGAGGGCGGGCAGCACCTTCCAGAGGGCGAGGTGCAGCGGGAAGTTGTACGCCGACACGGCGACGACGACGCCGACCGGAGCGTGTCGCATCACGCTGAGCGTGACGGAGTCCCGCCCGACCGCCTCCGCGAGGGGAACGGCGTTGGGATACGTGTCCGGCAGGGACCCGAACAGGGACACCGACTCGCGCGCCTGCGCGAGTGGCATCCGCACCTGGACGGGACCGGCGACCCTGCGGGGGCAACCCGTCTCGGCCACCACCAGGTCCACCAGGGCGGCTTCCGAGTCCTCCAGGTGGTCGATCATCCTCAGTACCGCGGCGGCCCGCTCGGCCGGGCTGGTCGAGGGCCACGGGCCTTCGTCGAAAGCACGACGTGCCGCCAGGATCGCGCGCTCGACCTGGCCGATGCCCGCACAGGACACCCGGGCTATCGGCTCGTCGGTCGCCGGATGGTGAACGTCGAGGTGATCGACTCCCTCGACGAAGTCGCCGTCGACGAACGACTGGAGACTGTCCAGATCATGAAGGGGTGACGCGGTGGTGGTCGCCATTGTCCTCGCCTTCCGGCCCGGTGCGTGCCGACGACGCTAGTAGAAGGTCAATCTAGTGTCAATGGAATCACAGTTCCATGATAGTGAGGTCTACCTAACTTGGTGCCGGTATCCGAGGAGCCGTCGGTGAGAAGCACAACCCAGGCAAGCGAGAACAACGCTCTACCGACAGTGAACATCCTGCTCTACTGTCAGGTGGGCGGCTTTTCTGCCGACTGGTGACCGTTCAGTGTCGAATGGGGTTCGTAGGTGATGGGACGTGGTGTCGACCCTCCCCGGGTGACGGTCACCGCCGGGATGCTCCGCGGGCTGACCGCGGATGGCATCACGGCCTTCCACGGGGTGCCGTTCGCAGCCGCCCCGGTCGGCGTCCGGCGGTTCCGGGCACCCGAACCCGTCCTGCCCTGGTCCGGGGTCCGCGACGCGATGGCGCCAGGCCCGGTCGCGCCTCAGGTCCTGACTCCGCTGGAACGTCGCTACGGGCGTCCCGGTGCGCGGCAGCACGAGGACTGCCTGACGCTGAGCGTCTGGACTCCCGCGGTCGACGACGCCGCCCGACCCGTCGTCGTCTGGTTGCACGGCGGGAACTTCGTGAACGGCTCCGGATGCACCCCGAGAACCGACGGTGCGGCGATGGCCCGCCACGGCGACGTGGTCGTCGTCGGGGTGAACTATCGTCTGGGCGCGCTCGGCTACCTCTTCCTGGGTGACGTGGTGGAGGGGGAGGAGGGCTCCGGAGCCTGGGGCCTCCTCGACCAGGTGGCGGCGTTGCGCTGGGTCCGGGACGAGATCGCGGCGTTCGGTGGTGACCCGGACCGGGTCACGGTGATCGGCGAGTCGGCCGGGGCGATGAGCGTCGGGGCACTCCTCGGCACACCCGCTGCGACCGGGCTGTTCCGGCGGGCCGTTCTGCAGAGTGGAGGACCCGCCGGCGTCCGGAGCCGATCCGAGGCGACAGCGGTGGCGAAGGACGTGCTGTCCCACCTCGACCTGCGGCCGGATCCCACCGGGGTGGCGGCCCTGCGCACCGTTCCGACGGAGCGACTGCTCGCCGCACAGGCCGCGGCCGCCGCGACGGTATGGCGAGCGGCGAAGTCTGCCGGTGGCGCGGGTGGCGCGTTCGCGCCGGTCGTCGGAACGGACGTGTTGCCCCGCCATCCGGCAGCCGTGATGGCGTCGGTGACCTGGCTGGATGGCCTGTTGATCGGCACGAACGCCGACGAGATGCGGATCGTCGAGGCGTTGGACCCGGACTTCTACGACCGGTCCGCGGAGTTCGTCAGGAGCCGGATCGGCACCTCCTTCGGCAGGCGCGCAGACCAGGCCGAGCGGGTGTACCTGAGGGGCCGCGAGCCGTCCGACGCGCTCGTCCACCTCGAGGGGGATCGCAGGTTCCTGATTCCGGCCCTGCGCATCGCCGACCAGGTCGCCACGGCGGGCGTGCCGACGTGGATGTACGAGTTCCGTTACGCAGGCGGCGATCTCGGGAGTGCTCACGGCCTGGAGATCCCGTTCGTGTTCGACAGCCTCGACGCGGACGGGTCTCGGGCGATGCTGGGTGAGCCGACGCCGGTGTCGCGCCGACTCGCCCGGGACGTGTGCAGGACATGGGCGGCCTTCGCACGATCGGGCTCCCCGAACCAGGGGGGCTTGCCGACCTGGCCGCGCTACGAGGCCGGGCGGCGCCGAACGATGATCATCGACGAACGGCCGAGGGTCCTGGACGACCCGGCCGGCGAGCGTAGGCGGGTCTGGGCGGGCGTCGAGACCGATGCTGCCGTAACGGTTCCGGCCGACGTGGCTCGCACCCCCCGCGACCTCGAGTGACTGGAGAGTCATGCATCCGACCGTCAGACGACCCTTCCCGATCGTGGCGCTCGTTCTCCTCGTCGCGCTTCTCGCAGGGTGCGGTGGCTCCCCGGGAGGCTCCGACGACCCCGCGGCAGGGCGTGCGACTCGCGACGGTGTGTTGCGCTTCGCCTACACCGTCGCGCCTGCAGGACTCGACCCCCACGTCTCGGCGAGCTACATCGCGCAGGAGACCTACCTGTTCCCGCTGTACGACCGGCTCACCCAGATCACGGGTGGGCCGGAGCTCGAACCCATGTTGGCGACCGGTTGGTCCTTCAGCCCCGACGGCCGGGAGGTCACCTTCGTCCTGCGCGACGACGTGACGTTCCACGACGGCTCACCGGTCACCGCGGACGCGGTGAAGGCCAGCTTCGACAGGGCGCTCCACCTGCCGGAGTCGACGGTCAAGAACAATCTGAGCATGATCAGCGGGATCGACGTGGTGGACCCGCGCACGGTGAGGTTCACCGCGAACCGGCCCGCTGCCGACCTCCCGTACGTGGTCTCGACGTCGATCGGCTCGATCATCAACCCGGCTTCGCTCGGGCGTTCGGACCTCGACCGCAGGCCGGACGGGTCGGGACCGTTCGTCGCGACGTCCGTCCGGCTGGGTGACGGGGTCACCTACGAGCGAGCCCCTGACTACTGGGACCCGGCGGCGACCACTCTCGCCGGGCTGGAGATCGTCGGCATCACGAACGACAACGCCCGGCTGAGTGCGCTGCGCTCCGGACAGATCGACATGATGCTCGCCAAGGTCGGCCAGCACGCCCAGGCCTCGAGTCTGGGCCCGGACTTCGCGGTGCACTCGTACCCGGCGGCGGCGACCTACGCGCTGCAGCTCAACACTCTCCGGCCCCATGTGGACCAGGTGAAGGTGCGGCAGGCGCTGAACTTCGCGGTCGACCGGGTCGGGCTGGACGACGCGATCCTGTCCGGTCAGTGTGCGCCCAACGGCCAACCGCTGCCACCGGTGTTCGACGGCCGCGGCCATCTGGTGGCCCCGCCGGTCACCTACTCGCGTGACGTGTCCAGAGCGAAGGCCTTGCTGGCCGAGGCGGGCCTCCCCGACGGGTTCGAGATGACCATGCTGGTCGGCGCCGGCCTCTCCCCGCAGGACAAGATGGCCCCCGCGGTGCAGGCCCAGCTCGCCGAGATCGGGGTCCGGGTGCGGATCGAGGCGCAGGATCCGGTGCAGGTCAACAGCCTGTGGAACTCGCAGTCGCCGTTCGACTCGTACATGCAGGTACGCACGGCCGGGCCGACGGCGGCGATCACCCTCCGCGACAACTACCTCGTCACGAACCGGTACCCGGGGCCGACACCGTCGGGTTTCGAGGCGGCCGTGAACGCGGCCTTCGACTCCGCCCTCTCGGTCGAGCAGGTCGACCGCACGCTGCAGGAGGCGTCCTCGATCGCGGTCGACCAGGCCATGGACGTGTTCCTGTGTGCGCTCCCCACTCAGGTGGCTCACTCCACCCGGGTCACGGGCGTCGAGACGATCGGTCAGGCGGACTTCCAGGGGGTCTTCGACCTCAGGTACGTCGGGATCACCGGCGCAGGGTGAGCTGCGCGTTCGCGGCGACGGGAATGTGTGCCCCTTATTGCTCGCCACGCTCGAGGAGGCCGCCGGTCCCGACGGGCGCCGCGGGTGATGCACCTGTCCGTGGGTGGTGAGAGTCGCTGCCGACCCCGGTGAGTGGTGGGATGCCGGATCCGCCGCGTGACAGTTTCGTATACTGTTATGCGGGGGACAGTGGAGACCTCGCGAGCGCGGGGCCAGTCGACGTCGACGAGGAGGCGGTTCGGTGCATCGACCGATGGAGGGCGTTCGGGTCCTGGAGGTCGCGCAGTTCACGTTCGTGCCCGCGGCGGGAGCCGTGCTCGCGGACTGGGGCGCTGACGTGATCAAGATCGAGCACGCGGAGCGCGGCGACGCCCAGCGCGGGCTCGTCCGGCTCCTCGGGCTGGACGTGTCGAGCAAGGGCTCCTCGTTCTTCCCCATCATGGAGGGGCCGAACCGCGGCAAGCGCAGTGTCGGCATCGCGCTGGAGAAGCCCGAGGCCCGTGAGGCGTTCGAGGCACTGGTGCGCTCCGCCGACGTGTTCCTCACGAACTTCCTCCCCGGCCCCCGGTCGCGGCTCAAGATCGACGTGGCGGACATCCGGGCGATCAACCCGGACATCATCTACGTCCGGGGCAGCGGTTTCGGTGCCCGCGGACCCGAGGCGGACAAGGGCGGGTACGACAGCACCGCGTTCTGGGCCCGCGGCGGGAGTGCCTCGGGTGTGACCCCGAAGGACTCCGACCGGCTGATGCGGATGCCCGCCGGTGCCTACGGCGACTCGATCGGCGGGATGACCATCGCCGGCGGGATCGCCGCCGCGCTCTACTCCCGCAAGGCGACCGGCGAGCCGTCGGTGGTCGACGTGTCCCTGCTCGGGGTCGGGGCCTGGGCCACCCAGTTCTCCGTGAACCTCGCGCTCATGGCGGACGGGCCCCTCCCGGAGCGGGAGCACCCGAAGCACGGCTCCGCGACCAACCCGCTGATCGGCAACTACCGCACCGCGGACGGGCGCTGGTTGGAGTTCTCCATGCTCCAGCCCGGCGTGTACTGGCCGGAGTTCTGCAGCGTGGTCGGTCGCGAGGACCTGGCGGCCGACGAGCGCTTCGACTCGACCGAGAAGATCATGGCGAACGCCCTGGAGGCGGCGGAGATCGTCGCCGAGATCATGGAGTCCCGGACCTTCGACGAGTGGGTCGAGACGTTCGAGGGCATGAAGGGCCAGTGGGCCGCGGTGCAGAACTCCTACGAGGTCGGCCGGGACGTGTCGCTGCGCGCCAACGGCTTCATCGCCCCCGTCGTCGACGCCGACGGGGTCGACCGGGAGCTCGTCACCAACCCGGTGCAGTTCGACGAGACCCCGGCGAACCTCCGGCGGGCCCCGCAGTTCGCCGAGCACACCGACGAGGTCCTGCGCGAGCTGGGCCTAGACGACGAGGCGCTCCTCGCGCTGAAGATCGCGGGCGCGGTCACCTGACGAGTCCCCCGGGATGTCCGGGCCCACGGGCCCGGACGTCCCGGTGCGGGGGACCGCGGTCAGAGGCTCACGCCGGCGTCGACCTTCAGCTCGAGGCCGGTGATGTAGCGGGACTCGTCCGAGGCGAGGAAGACCACGGCGTTGCTGATGTCGACCGGTTCGACGGTCTGGACGTCGAGGGCGTTCACGTACGCCGACCCGAGCTTCGGGTGCTTCTCCAGGAGCGGGAACAGCGGCGCGGCACCGGCCATGAAGGTGTCGCTCACACCGGTGGGGTGCACCGTGTTCACGCGGACGGCGTGCTCGGCGAGCTCGAGGGCGAGCGACCGCATCAGCCCGACCACGCCGTGCTTCGACGCCGTGTAGGCGGCCAGGAACGGCGCCCCGCGGACCCCCGCGTAGGAGCTGGTGATCACGATCGACCCGCCGCCGCGCTCGACGAGGTGGGGGAGGGCGGCCAGGCAGGTGTTCCACACCCCCGTCATGTTGATCCCGAGGGTGGTCTCCCAGACAGCGGAGTCGGCGGTGTCCCAGCTCTCGGCGAAACACACACCGGCGTTGGCGGACACCACGTCGAGGCCACCCAGTGCGGTCGCGCCCGCCGCGACCGCCGCCGTCAGACCCTCCCGGTCGCGGACGTCCACATGGGCCACGTGCACCCGTCGGTCGTGGGCCTCGACCAGCTTCACGGTCTCGTCGAGCTCGGCGGCCGTGGCCATCGGGTAGGAGACGTCGGCGGGCTGGTCGCCGACGTCGACCAGGATGAGATCGGCACCCTCCTCGGCCATCCGGACGGCGTGGCTGCGCCCCTGGCCGTGGCCGGCACCGGTGACCAAGGCGATCTTGCCCTGCAAACGGTTCATGTCGTTCTCCCTCTTCCCACGGGTCCGCCGTGTCGCTCGCGGCGGTCTCCGCACCACCTCGAAGCGTACGACCACGCCGGAGGGCTTCGCACGAATCAGTGGTGGGAACTCGACCCGGGATCCCACGCGGGGCGGCGACCAGGCCTGAACTGCGCGATTACGCTGCGAGAACATCCTCGGCCCGGGAGTTCACAACGAGTACACTCTTTTCGTAGCCCGGCTCCACGACGACGTGAGGAGTGCAATGTCCACATCGGTCCCTGCCGCGGACGGGACGCCGTGAGCACCAGCCGCGCGACCTCGTCCCGGGTGCCCGCCCGCAGGCACTGGGCCAGCGCCGAGTGCTCGGAGTCGACGGGGACGATCTGGTCGACCCCGGCCGCCCTGGTCACCAGCGGCCCGCCCGCGACGAGGGACTCCTTGTTGGCCAACGCGAGGGTGGCCCCCGCGGCCAGCGCCGCCAGGGTGGGGCCGAGACCACGCGATCCGGTGATCCCGTTGAGCACGACGTCCGCCGGGGTCGTCGCGACGAGCTCGGCGGCCGCGCCCGGCCCGTCGAGCACCTCCACTACACCAGGGCGGCGACGTGCACCGGCGAGCCGACCTTCACCTCGATCTCGGAGTGCGCGCCGCAGCCGAACTCGACGGACACCGCGGTGCCGTCCGTGGTCGCGTACTCGTTCGCGCACACCCCGAAGCCCGCGCGCAGCGAACCGGCGAGCGGCACGAAGAACCCGCAGGTCCCGCACACGTCGGACGCCGCGCGCGCCATGTCGGTGTCCGGCCCGTGGGCGTCCTGCCAGCGGGCGGCGGCATCGATCCGGCCCTCGCGGCTGAGCACGCGGGTGCGGCCGAGCCCGATCTCGACGGCGACCTCCTCGACGGCGGGATCGTCCGACTCCACGTACGCGGGCACGAGCCGGGTGTCGTCCGGGTCGACCGGCAGCAGGTCGCCGGGGCCCAGGTCACCGGGTCGGATGCGCTCCTGCCACGGCACCCAGCTCGGCCCGACCAGCGCCTCGTCCCCGGGCAGCAGCACGACCTCGCTGACGGTCACGGGTGCCGCCTCGACCGCGGCCAGGGTCACCGACCAGCGCCAGCCCCGGTACCCCGCGACCTCCGCGGCGAAGTGGTGCGTGACGGCGCCACCCTCCTCGACGACGGACCCCAGGTGCGCCCCGACGGCGGCCTCCGCAGCCTCGGCCCCGAGGTCCTCCGCGGCCTCCTCGACGGCCGCGGCGCGGGCCCGCTCGACGGCCGCCGACGCCGCATCGGCCGCCGTGCCTGCGGTGATCGTGGACATCGCACTCCCTCGCCTGGGTCGGTCGGGTCGATTGTGCCATCCGGGTGCGACATGATCCCGCGGTGCGTCTCCTCCTGGGCTCCCTGCTGGCGACGGTCGCGCTCCTCGCCGCCTGCGGCGCGTCCGCGACCGTCCCCAGGGTCGAGGTGCTGGGCACCCTCCCGCACGACCCGACCGCCTTCACCCAAGGCCTGGAGCTCGCCCCGGACGACCCCGGGACCCTCTACGAGGGCACGGGACTGGTCGACCGGTCCCAGCTGCGCGAGCTCGACGCGGCCACCGGTGCCGTCCGCCGCGCCGTCCCGCTGCCCGCGGGGCTGTTCGGCGAGGGGATCACCGTCGTGGGGCCGCGGATCTGGCAGCTGACCTGGCAGGACGGCGTCGCGCTGGAGTGGGACCGGGCCACGTTCACCCTGCTGCGCCGGGTCCCGGTCCAGGGTGAGGGCTGGGGCCTGTGCGCCGAGCCCACCAGGCTGGTCCGCTCCGACGGCACCGACCGGCTCCGCTTCCACGACCCGGAGACGTTCGCCGAGACCGGCTCGGTCGCCGTCACGCTCGACGGCGCGCCGGTGACCGAGCTCAACGAGCTGGAGTGCGTCGACGGGCAGGTGTGGGCGAACGTCTGGCGCACCGACCGGATCGTGCGGATCGACCCCGCGACCGGCGCGGTCACCGCCGAGGTCGACGCGAGCGGTCTGCTCACCCGCGAGCAGCGCGCGGGCACGGACGTGCTCAACGGCATCGCCCACGTGTCCGGGGACGAGTACCTGCTCACCGGCAAGCGGTGGCCCGAGACCTTCCGCGTGCGGCTCACCCGGGAGTGATCCGGCTCGCCCGCCGCGGAACCGGCACCGGAGGTCCCGCGCCGGGCAGAATGGGGTCCATGGCGCGCGACCACCGGAACCGTTGGTGGGGTGGGCGTGCGCGCGGCCGCTGGGCCGTGGCCGACGGGGGCACGCCGAGCCCCGAGCCCACCCAGCGACCGGAGCCCGAGCCGTACGTCCCGACCGTCCACCGCCGCTACCCCTGGCACGACGACCCGGACTACGACCCCGCCCAGTACCGCCGACGACTTTTGGCGGGCCCCGG
>NZ_JACBXB010000129.1 GCF_013870575.1 Pseudonocardia pini | reverse complement strand
ACCCGGACGAGCTGGGCGCGGGCACCCGCGGTGCGGGCCTTCTGGACGGTCACCGCGTCGGAGAGTGTCCAGCCGCGCCGAACGGCGGGGACCACGACGGCGGGGTTGAACACCCCGAACGCCGCCGCGACCAGCTCACCCGGGACCTGTCCGAGGATCGACCCGCGGCTGGTGAAGTACGCGACCATCTCGGGCGCCGCGACCCCGCGGCGCAGGCCGGGGCTGGGATCGAAGCCGAGGCCCCGGTAGTTCTCGTGGCACTCGGGGGCGAAGTAGACCTGCCCGGTGACGGGCTCGAGCGCTCCGGCGAGCGCACGGGCGGGACGGACCACGGTGTCCTCCTCATCGCTTAACGTTCGTTCAGTAGAGTACGGGTATGGAGCGGACGATCGCGACGGCCGACGGGATCACCCTGCGGGTCACCGAGGAGGGCTCCGGGCCGCCGGTGGTGCTGGTCCACGGCTTCCCCGAGCTCGGCTACTCGTGGCGCCACCAGCTCCCCGCCCTCGCCGCGGCGGGATACCGGGCGCTGGCGCCGGACATGCGGGGCTACGGCGGATCGTCGCGGCCCGAGCGGGTCGAGGACTACGACGTCCGGCAGCTCACCGGCGACCTCCTCGCCCTGCTCGACGAGCTCGGCGAGGAGCGGGCGGTGTTCGTGGGGCACGACTGGGGCTCGTCCGTCGTGTGGAACCTCGCGCTCCTGCACCCCGAGCGGGTGGCCGCGGTGTGCGGGATGAGCGTGCCCTTCACCCCGCGTTCGCGGCGGCTGCCGAGCGTCTCCTGGGCGGAGCGGTACGCCGACCGCTTCTTCTACATCCGGTACTTCCAGCGGCCCGGCGTCGCCGACGTCGAGCTGGCCGCGGACCCCGCGCGCACCATGCGCGGCATGCTGTGCGGGCTGCGGGCGGGCGACGGGACCGCACTGATCGGCCCGGACGACGGCCGCGGCGTCGTCGAGCGGCTGCCGCAGCCCGCGGACCTACCGGACTGGCTGACCCGGTCGGACCTGGACCACTACGTCGCCGAGTTCGCGCGCACCGGGTTCACCGGCGGCGTGAACTGGTACCGGAACATCGACCGGAACTGGGAGCTGACCCCGCAGCTCGCGGGCGCCCACGTGACGGTGCCGAGCCTGTTCCTGGCGGGCACGGCCGATCCGGTCCTGTGGATGACACCGCCGGAACGGCAGGTCGAGTACCTGGACGACCTGCGGGGCCGGGTGCTGGTCGAGGGCGCCGGGCACTGGGTGCAGCAGGAGCGTCCGGCCGAGGTGAACGCGGCCCTGCTCGAGTTCCTACAGGGTCTCTGACACCTGGCGGCGCACGTTCTCGTTCGGGAAGACGAAGCGCCGGAAGGCCCACCAGCGGAAGGCCATCCCGACGAGGGTGCCGAGGATCTGCCCGCTGACGAAGTCCGCGACCTCCTGGGTGAGCAGCGACACCGCGGGGACCTGGAGGTCGAACAGGTAGCGCGAGGCGGCGAGCGGGGCGGAGTACACCGCGACCCCGATCCCGCTGATCAGGAAGAACAGCAGCGCCTCGTGGTGGCGCTCGCGGCCGCCGCGGGTGCGGAAGGACCACTCGCGGTTGAGGACGTAGGACACGATGGTGGCCACGAGCACCGCGATGACCTTGGCGGTGAGCGGCTTCTCGGCCAGGACGGTGCTCTTGAGGACCAGGAAGACCGCGGTGTCGATGATCCAGGTGGTCCCGCCGACGGCGGCGAACTTCAGCAGCTCACGATGCCGGAAGGCGATGTCGCGGTACGGCTGCGGGATGCGCGCGAGCGTCGCTTCGACCAAGGACACTCGATCGATCGTGCCAGAGGGAGGAACCGGACACCTGTTCGGGTGGTGGTTCCGACGCAGGTCACACCCGCGGCGCAGGTAGGCTCCCGACACCGTGGACACCCCTTCCCCGAGTCGAGACTTCCCGGTCGTCGGGATGGTCGGCGGCGGCCAGCTCGCCCGCATGACCCATCAGGCGGCGATCGGTCTGGGCCAGACCCTGCGCGTGCTCGCGGTGAAGGCGGACGAGCCCGCCCCACTCGTCACCCCCGCGGTCGTGGCGCGCGGACCGGATCTCGAGTCGCTGCGGGCGCTGGCCGTGGGGTGCGACGCGGTGACCTTCGACCACGAGGGCGTGCCGCAGGAGGACCTGCGCGCGCTGGTGGCCGACGGGGTGGCCGTGCGCCCGCACCCCGACGCCCTGCTGCACGCCCAGGACAAGCTCGTCATGCGGCGCAGGCTCTCGGCGATGGGTCTGCCGGTGCCTGCCTACGCCGAGGTCACCGCGCCCGCACAGGTCGAGGACTTCGCCGCCGAGCACGGCTGGCCGGTCGTGCTCAAGGCGGCCCGCGGGGGGTACGACGGGCGCGGGGTGTGGTTCCTGCGCTCCCCGGACCCCGACCTCGTGGCCGAGCTGCTCGCCGCGGGGACCCCGCTGCTGGTGGAGGAGGCCGTCGAGATGTTCCGGGAGCTGGCCGCGCAGGTGGCGCGGTCGCCGTTCGGGCAGGCCGCGGCGTGGCCGGTGGTCGAGACGGTCCAGGAGGAGGGCCAGTGCGTGGAGGTCCTGGCCCCCGCGCCGGGGCTGTCCGAGGAGCGTGCGCTGGAGGCCCAGGGGATCGCCCTGCGGATCGCGCACGAGCTCGACGTCACGGGCCTGCTCGCCGTCGAGCTGTTCGACACCGCGGCCGGGCTGGTGATCAACGAGCTGGCCATGCGCCCGCACAACTCCGGCCACTGGACCATCGAGGGTGCGCGGACCTCGCAGTTCGAGCAGCACCTGCGGGCGGTGCTCGACTACCCGCTGGGCACGACCACGATGACCGCGCCCGTGGTCGTCATGGCCAACGTGCTCGGCGCGGACAAGGCCCCGGAGATGACGGTCGACGAGCGGATCCACCACCTGTTCGCGCGGTTCCCGCAGGTCAAGGTGCACATGTACGGCAAGGGTGAGCGGCCGCTGCGCAAGGTGGGTCACGTGAACGTCCTCGGCTCGGACCTCGCGGAGGTCCGGCGGACGGCGGTGCTGGCGGCCCACTGGCTGTCCACCGCCGAGTGGGAGGACGGCTGGTCGGTGCACTCCGGTGGCGGGGTGCCCACGGAGACGGGGGTTCGCGCATGAGGGTCGGCGTGATCATGGGCAGCGACTCGGACTGGCCGGTCATGGAGGCCGCGGGGACCGCGCTCGCCGAGTTCGACGTGGAGTACGAGGTCGGCGTCTACTCCGCGCACCGGACCCCGCAGCGGATGCTGGACTACGCGCGGTCCGCGGCGGACCGGGGGATCGGCGTGATCATCGCCGGCGCCGGTGGCGCGGCGCACCTGCCGGGCATGGTCGCGGCCGCCACGCCGCTGCCGGTGATCGGCGTCCCCGTCCCGCTCACGGTGCTCGACGGCATGGACTCGCTGCTGTCGATCGTCCAGATGCCGGCGGGGGTGCCCGTGGCGACGGTCGCGATCGGCAACGCGCGCAACGCGGGACTGCTCGCCGTGCGGATCCTCGCGGCGACCGATCCGGGGCTGCGGGCGCGGATGGTCCGGTTCCAGGAGGCCTTGGCGGACATGGTCCTGGAGAAGGACCGGGCACTGCGCGAGAAGCTCTGAATTATCCGTGGCGAGGACGCCGTCGGCGGTCGTAGGGTGGTCGTACACAAGAAGGGAGGTGGTCCGACGTTGATTTCCACGAGGACTTGTGAGGTGGCTGCCCGCTAGGCAGCACAGGACGTCTTCCTGACGGCCGTGGAAGCCGGGTTGCCGGCGTAATCCCAGGCAGTCACCGTTGGTCCCCGGGCCCGAGCCCAGTCCAGCTCGGCGTGCGTCTCCGCGAGGAGACGGCCCGGGGATCACCCATTCTCAGCGGGTCCCAGCGCCGCCGCCTCGGCGACCAGCTCACGGAGCACGTCGACGTCCACGCGGCTCAGCGAGGTGAACCGCACGCAGGACTTCCCGATCGACGCCTTCGGCAGCCGGTCGACGTAGGACTCGGCGAGGTACGCGCCGTCCTTCGCGCAGCTCACGTAGAGCGAGAGGTGCCGCTTCTGTGCGGCCAGCGCGATGAGGACGCCCTCCCCCTCCCGACCGCTCGCATAGCGGTAGTGGTGAGGCCCGTACCCCAACATGCCGTACTGGATCACCCTCTCCAGCTCGGGCGCCGTCTCGCGGATCAGCGCGTCCAGCGCGGCGACGTCCGCCCGCCGCTTCTCGTCGACGGAGGCCAGGTACTCGTCCGGGGTCACGCACCCATCTTGGCCGACTTCCGGTCCGATGTGTCGGACTCGCGCGTCGAAAGCGAGGGACTCGCGCGTCGGAACCGGGGGACTCGCGGACCGGCTCCGCGAGTCCCCCACTCTCGACGCGCGAGTCCCCCGCTTTCGACGCGCGAGTCGGACATCAGGCCTCGAGGGTGCGGGCGACCTCCTCGAGCCGCCTCGTGACCGCCTCCAGGTCGGGGGTCTCGCGGAGTGGCAGCAGGTCGGCCACCTTGCGGAAGTGCGCGACGCAGGCGGGCACGTCGTCCGCCGTGCCGCCCTCGGCCAGCCACCGCCGCAGCGCCTGGTTGTGCGCGGCGACGATCGCCGCCGCGGTGACCGCCGCGCGCAGGTCGCCGTCGGGCACGTCGGCCAGCCGCCGGGTGAGCTCGCGGGTGAACAGCCGCCGGTAGTGGTGCACCATCGCGGCCTCCCGGTCGCGCAGCGCGGGCACGGCATGGACCAGCACGAACCGCTTGCGCGCGGTGTCCGGGTCGGAGAGGTAGAGGTCGAAGACCGTCTCGCCCGCGCGGAGGGTGAGCGAGAGCAGCGGCTCGGTGGGGTGCGCGGTGTCGAACACCTCGGCCACGCGGGCGAGGCCCAGCTCGTGGTCGGGGGAGACCGAGTCCTCCTTGCTCGCGAAGTAGCGGAAGAAGGTCCGGCGCCCGACGCCCGCGGCGGCGGCGATGTCGTCGACCGTCGTGTCGTCGTAGCCCCGCTCGGCGAACAGGTCCACCGCGGCGCGCACCAGGTCACGACGCAGCTCGGCGCGCCCCTCGGGGGAGCGGCCGCGACGCGTGACGGTGGTCTCGGACACGGCACGGAGGGTAGCAAGCGCGTTGTCTCGTGGCACGGAGTGCCGTTAGGCTGGTGTCACCCCCGGACACCGACGTGTGGAGAAGAGATGCAGAACGCCGACTTCGACGCCTACCGGCTGAGCGAAGAGCACGAGGCGCTGCGCGAGGCCGTGCGGGCACTCGCCGAGAAGGAGATCGCCCCCTACGCGGCGGAGGTCGACGAGCACGCCCGGTTCCCCGTCGAGGCCAGGGAGGCGCTGGTCAAGGCCGGTTTCCAGGCCGTCCACATCCCGGAGGAGTACGGCGGCGAGGGGGCGGACGAGCTGGCGGCGTGCATCGTGATCGAGGAGGTCGCGCGGGTGTGCGCCTCGTCGTCGCTGATCCCCGCGGTCAACGGGCTGGGGTCGGTGCCGATCCTGCTGTCGGCGTCGGAGGAGCTGAAGAAGCAGGTCCTGCCCTCGCTGGCCTCCGGCGAGGCGATGATCAGCTACGCGCTGTCCGAGCGCGAGGCGGGATCGGACGCCGCGTCGATGCGGACCCGCGCGCGCCGCGACGGGGACGACTGGGTGCTCAACGGCACCAAGTGCTGGATCACCAACGCCGGCGAGTCCACCTGGTACACGGTCATGGCGGTGACCGACCCGGAGAAGAAGGCCAACGGCATCTCGGCGTTCGTGGTCCACAAGGACGACCCCGGCTTCGAGGTCGGGCCGAAGGAGCGCAAGCTCGGCATCGCGGGCTCACCGACCCGCGAGATCTACTTCCAGGACTGCCGGATCCCGGGCGACCGGATCATCGGTGCCGAGGGCACGGGCTTCAAGACCGCCCTCGCCACGCTCGACCACACCCGTCCGACGATCGGGGCCCAGGCCGTCGGGATCGCCCAGGGGGCGCTCGACCAGGCCGTCGCCTACGTCAAGGAGCGCAGGCAGTTCGGCAAGACGATCGGGGAGTTCCAGGGCGTGCAGTTCATGCTCGCCGACATGGCCATGAAGGTGGAGGCCTCCCGCCAGCTCGTCTACGTGGCCAGCTCACGCGCCGAGCGCGGCGAGAAGAACCTGGGCTTCATCTCGTCGGCCGCCAAGTGCCTGGCGAGCGACACCGCGATGCAGGTGACCACCGACGCCGTCCAGCTCTTCGGCGGTGCGGGCTTCACCAAGGACTTCCCGGTCGAGCGGATGATGCGGGACGCCAAGATCACCCAGATCTACGAGGGCACCAACCAGGTCCAGCGGATGGTGATGGCGCGGTCGCTGCTCAGGTGAGTTGCGGTCCATACTGCCCGGATGCGCAGTGAGGCGATGGCCGCGCTCGACGTCCTCGTCGGGGACTGGCGGTTGACCCTGTCCGACGCGTTCTTCCTCGAGGAGGACGAGGTCCACGGGTCGGCGCGGGGCGAGTGGGTCGGGGAGGCCTTCGTGCTCCTCACGGTCGAGCTCGGGGGCGGCGGGCCGCAGTCCCTCGTCCTCGGCCGCAGCGACGCGAACGAGGCCTATGCCGCCCTCTACCACGACGAACGCGGCGTGAGCCGGCTCTTCGCGATGGACTTCGGCGACGGCCGGTGGGGCCTGCACCGCGAGGACCCGGACTTCCACCAGCGCTGGGTCGCCGAGGTCTCGCCGGACCGGATCGCCGGGCGGTGGGAGGCGTCGGAGGACGCGGGTTCGACCTGGCGGAAGGACTTCGACCTGGTCTACGAGCGCGCGTGATCCGGCGCCTCCGGCTGTGGCCGCCGCGGCGCCGGGTGGCAGGGTGTGCACTGTGGAGCGCCCTCCCGACACGCGGCTCGCCGCGGGGATCGTCGACGTGTTCGTCTACGTCGTCGTCCTCAACCTGTTCGTCGAGTACTTCCCCGCGGTGGTGAGCGAGACCTTCACGCTGTCGCTGCTCACCGCCGTGCTGCTCAAGGGCGTGCTCGAGCTGGTCGTGGCGGCCAAGGAATGGGTGAAGGCGCGGTTCCGCGCGGCGTCGTCGGTCGCGGGGCGGGTGCTGGCGGGGTTCCTGCTCTGGCTCGTGTTGTTCGGGAGCAAGTTCCTCGTCCTGGAGCTCGTCCGGCTCGTGTTCGGCGAGCGGGTGCAGCTCGGCGGGTTCTTCGCGGTGACGCTGCTGATCCTCGTGCTGATGGTGGGCCGGGCGGGGGTGCGGCGGCTCGTCGCAGGCTGACCCCGCCGAAGGGGTCACATCAGGAAGCGGAAGAGGGGGGAGTCCGGGGGGATCCGCTCGATCTGCGGCGGGGCCGCCTCCATGCGCTGCAGGAGCGGGCCGAGGTCTGCGGGGTCGCCCAGCTCGATCCCGACGAGCGCGGGGCCGGTCTCCCGGTTGCTGCGCTTCGTGTACTCGAAGAGCGTGATGTCGTCGTCCGGGCCGAGGGTCTCGTCGAGGAAGCGGCGCAGGGCACCGGGCTCCTGCGGGAACTCGACCAGGAAGTAGTGCTTGCGGCCCTGGAAGACCAGCGCGCGCTCGACGATGTCGGCGTACCGGCTGACGTCGTTGTTCCCACCGGAGAGCAGGCACACGGTGGAGGAGTTGTGCGGGATGTCGAGCTGGCCGAGCGCGGCCGGGGCGAGCGCGCCCGCGGGCTCGGCGATGATCCCGTCGGACTGGTAGAGCGCGAGCATCTCGACACAGATCCGGCCCTCGTCCACCGGGTGCAGCTCGACGTCCGCGGCCTGGGCGATCGGGAACGTCACGTCGCCCACCCGGCGGACCGCGGCGCCGTCGACGAAGGGCTCGACCTCGGGCAACGTCGTCGGGGCGCCTGCCGCCAGCGCGGCGGCCAGGCTCGCCGCACCCGCGGGCTCGACGGCGATGACCCGCACCTCGGGATGACGTTCCCGCAGGTAGGTGATGGTGCCCGCGAGCAGCCCACCGCCGCCGACCGGCACGATGATCTGGTCCGGCGGGTCCGCGAGCTGGCTGAGGATCTCGCGTGCGACGGTGCCCTGGCCCGCGACCGTGCGCGGGTCGTCGAACGCGGGGACGAGGGTGGCGCCGGACTCGACGGCGTCGGCGGCGGCGGCCGCGGCGGCGTCGTCGTAGGTGTTGCCGACGACGATCGTGCTGACCACCTTCCCACCCAGCCGCGCCACCCGGTCGCGCTTCTGGCGGGGGGTGGTGCGGGGGAGGTAGATGCGCGCGGTGACCCCGAGCCTGGCGCACGCGAACGCCACGCCCTGCGCGTGGTTGCCCGCGCTGGCGCACACCACGCCGCGCTCCCGCTCCGCCGCGGTGAGCTGGGCGATCAGGTTGTAGGCGCCGCGGATCTTGTAGGACCGCACCGGCTGGAGGTCCTCGCGCTTGAGCCAGACCTCGCCGCCGACCGCGTCGGAGAGTCGCGCGGAGATCTGCAGGGGGCTCGGCCCGATCACCGCGCGGAGCCGCCCGGCCGCCTCGTCGACGTCGGCGGCGGTCACGGTCGCGGAGGGGGCGCTGGTCACGGTCTCACCGTAGCCGGCGGGGTGGTGGGGGATGCGGGTGACCTGGGCCCGGAGCGTCTGCACGTTTCGTGCTCTCAGTGCGGTTCACACAGCGCTGAGTGTACGTAGACGGCGATCTTGCCGCGCTGGGAGCACGAAACGTGCGATCTTGGTCCGCTGAGTGCACGCCTCGCTCAGAGGCGAACGGTGCACTTCTCGGACTGGTACCTGCGGTCCAGGCGGGACTCGTCCGGGTTCGCGACCTGGACCAGCGAGGCGCCCGCGGAGAGGACCGCGAGCAGGCCGTCGAGCAGGTCGCTCGGGATGTTCCAGTCCCGCGTGGACAGCACCCGGTCCTCGGCGGAGAGGCCGAGCGCGGCGGCGCGGTCGGCGACACGGGACGCGAGCTCCGCCGTGGGCATGCCGTCCAGCGCCGCGGCGGAGCCGGGGACGGGCTCCCAGGGGACGAACTCGTCGCCGTGCAACCGCACCTCGGTGGCGAAGTCGATCACACCGTCGGGCAGGCCGTCGATGCCTCGGCCGAACGCGTCGAGGGAGAGGGCGAGTACCCCGCCGGACGGCTCGGCGGCCAGCGCGAGGTCCACCCGGTCGCGGTCGCACAGCACCCAGTCGGCGGCGGTGGGCTCACCGACCACCTCCGCGCCGCAGGACCACGCCGCGAGCAGCACCGCGGCCGTCTGCCAGTGGGCGGGGAGCAGGACGGCGACCCGGCCGCCGGGCTCGACGTCGCACTCGTCGCGCAGCAGGTTCGCGGCCTTGGCGACCCAGTTCGCGGTGGTGACGGCGGAGAGCTCGATCCGCTCGCCGGTGGCGTCGTCGTAGAAGGTGACCAACGGGCGGGCGGGCGCCGCGCGCAGGATCGGGTCGAGCAGGATCGCGGTCAGGGACACGAAGGTCGTTCTACCCCACCGCCGTGATCGTCGTTCGGGCGCCATCCGCGCCACATACGGCGTCGTTCACCCCGAACCGACGATCAGGGGCTCAGTCGATGCATGGCACGCCGCCCGCGTTGACCGCGGGTGCCGGGGTGGGTGTCCCCGACGTGGCCGCTGCGGACGACGTGGCCGCCGACGCCGTGGTGGCGCCCGCATAGTCCGTGCCCAGCAGGACCTGCACGTGCCCGGGCCCGACCTCCGCCGACTGCTCCACCCCGAGCCCGCCGAGCTGCGCGGCGACGGACTGGGCGGCGGCCTGGCCGTCGCCGGAG
>NZ_JACBXB010000128.1 GCF_013870575.1 Pseudonocardia pini | reverse complement strand
CCACCACCGCCCGCCCGGAGGGCACGGACTACGTGCTCGACGGCGTGAAGACCACCGTCGAGGCCGCGGGCGAGGCCCGGTGGCTGCTCGTCACCGCGACGGTCGAGGGCGAGCCCGGCTCGTTCCTCGTGGACCGGGAGACCCCGGGCGTCACCGTGCGCAGGCAGACCGTCCTCGACCTCACCCGCACCTTCCACGAGGTCCGCCTCGACGGGGTGCGCGTGCCCGCCGGGCGGCGGCTCGACGGGGACCGGGCGGACGTCCAGCGCCTGGTCGACGACGCCGCGGTGCTCGCGAGCGCGGGTGCGGTCGGCGTGATGGACCGGCTGCGGGAGATGACGGTCGAGTACACCTCGGTCCGCGTGCAGTTCGGCCGTCCGATCGGTGGTTTCCAGGCCGTCAAGCACGGGATCGCGGACATCGCGCGGGACGCGCTCGGCGCTCGCGCCGCGGTCTACTATGCCGCGATGGCGGCGGACGCGGGCACGCCGGACTCGGCCAAGGCGGCCTGCGTGGCCGCCTCGCACGTGTCCGCCACGGTCGGCGCGGCGGCGGGCGAGGCCCTGCAGCTGCACGGCGGGATCGGCTTCACCTGGGAGCACGACCTGCACCTCTACCTGCGCCGCGCCAAGGTCGACGCGGTGCTGCACGGGGACGCGGCGGCGCACCGGGAACGCCTGGTCACCCTGCTGCAGGAGACCCCACTCCCGGTCTGACGGCGGGAGGGGCCCGATGCCGGGCCCCTCCCGCGTTCACGACTTCGGCAGCCCCAGGACCTGCTCGGCGAGCAGGTTCTTCATGACCTCGGTGGTGCCGGCCGCGATGGTGGAGGCGCGGCTGCGCAGGAAGCGCATCGCCGCCGGGTTCTCCGCGAGCAGGGCCTGCTCCCCCGCGACGGCCATCAGGGTCTCCCCCAGCTCGGCGGTCGTGCGGCTCCACACCGCCTTGATCACCGACTGGGCCGCCCCGGGCTTGCCGCCCTCGCCGAGCGCGGCGAGGGCCCGCGCGCCGAGCAGGCCGGTCAGCCGAGCGTCCATCCAGCGCCGGGTCAGCTCGTCCCGCAGCAGCGGGTCCTCCACCGTGAGGCCCGTGACCAGCGACTCCACGTCCCGCTGCAGCGCGGAGGCCAGGTTGATGATCCCCGTGCGTTCGTAGCCGAGGGTCGCCATGGTGACCCGCCAGCCCTCGTTCACCGGGCCGAGCAGGGCGGTCTTGGGCACCCGGACGTCGGTGAAGAAGACCTCCGCGAACTCGGACTCCCCGGTGAGCTGCCGCAGCGGGCGCCGCTCGACGCCCGGCGAGTCCAGCCGGACCGTCAGCACCGAGATGCCCTTGTGCTTGGGCGCCTCGGGGTCGGTGCGGACCAGCAGCATCATGTGCGTGCCCTGCATGCCCTGCGAGGTCCACACCTTCTGCCCGTTGACCACGAAGTCGTCCCCCTCGGCGACCGCGCGGGTGGACAGCGCGGCGAGGTCGCTGCCCGCGCCGGGCTCGCTGAACCCCTGGCACCAGATCTCCTCGCCGGTGAGGATCCGCGGCAGCGAGGCCTTCTGCTCGTCGGTGCCGAACATGATCAGCGCCGGGCCGACGTTCTGCAGGCCCAGTACGCCTGCCATCATCGGTGCGTCCACCCGGGCCAGCTCGGCGTCGCACGCGACCCGGTCGAGGACGCCGAGCGCCCGCCCGCCCGCCCACTCCGGCCAGGACGGCGCCGCCCAACCCCCCGCGGCCAGCAGCTTCTGCCAGGCGAGTGTGGCCTCGAACGAGCTGTCGCGACCCCACCGCTCCCGGTAGCCCGGAACGATGGAGTCCAGGTAGGCGCGGAGCTCGCGCGCGGGCGCGCCCAGGTCCGCGTCGATCGTGACGGTCACGAGCCGGTCCTCTCCTCGTTCATGTCCAGCACCACCTTGCCGACGGCCCGGCGCTCGCCGACCTCCGCCAGCGCGGCCGCCACGGACGCCAGCGGGTGCACCGAGCCCAGCAGCGGGCGCATCCCGCCCGCGACCAGGTCCGCGAGCGCCCGGTCCGCGGCGGGCACCGCCTCCGGCAGGTGCCTGCGCAGCGACCGCACCTCGAGCCCGCGCACGATCACGCCCTTGAGCAGCACCAGGTTCAGCGGGATGCGCGGGATCCGGCCGTCGGCGAACCCGACGGTGACGAAGCGCCCGCCCCACCGCGTGGCCCGCAGGGCGGCCTCCGCGTGGTCCCCGCCCACGGGGTCGACGACGACGTCCGTGCCGCCGCCGGTGAGCTCGCGGACCCGGGTCTTCAGGTCCTCGGTCGTGTAGTCGACGCCGGCCTCCGCCCCGAGCTTGCGGGCCACGGCCAGCCGCTCGGGGCTCGACGCCGCCGCGACGACCCGCAGCCCGAGCCGGGTCCCGACGTCCACCGCGGCCGACCCCACCCCGCCCGCGGCGCCCAGCACCGTCGCCCACTCCCCCGGCTCGGCCGCACCGATGGTGACCAGCGCGTGGTACGCCGTGCCGTAGGTCACGCCGAACGCGGCGGCCTCCACCATGTCCAGCCCCGGCGGCACCGGCCGCAGCGCCTTCGCGGACACCGCGACCTTCTCGGCGAACGCGCCGGTGAACGTCGAGCCGGCCACGACGCTGCCGACCGCAGGCTCCGTGACGCCCTGGCCGAGCGCCTCGACGACGTCCGCGAACTCGCTGCCGGGGACGAACGGCGGGCTCGCCGACACCTGGTACCGGTCGGCCAGGATCAGCACGTCCGGGAAGTTCACCGCGGCCGCGCGCACCCGGACCAGCACCTCGCCCGGGCCGGGCTCCGGGTCGGGGACCTCCTCGACGACGACGTCCGCGGGAACGCCGTGGGCGTGGATCCGGGCAGCCCTCATCGGGGCGGCATGGCGGGATCGCGGGGCAGCCCGAGGACCTGCTCGGCGATCGTGTTCCGCTGGATCTCCGCGGTGCCCGCACCGATCGTCGAGGCCCGGGTCGAGAGGAACCCGCCGACCCACCGTCCACGCTGGACCGAGCGTGGGTCGTCCCGCAGCAGCAGGCCGTCCGCCCCGAGCATGTCGACGGCGAACTCGTGCAGGTCCTGCTCGAACGTGGTGATGAACAGCCGCGAGGTCGACGACGCCGGGCCCGGCTCCCCGCGGGACACGATGTCCGCGATGACCCGCATCCCGGTGTAGCGCATGATCCGGACCCGGACCTCGAAGTCCGCCAACCGGTCCCGCACCAACGGGTCCGCGGTCAGCCCGCGCTCCTTCGCCAGCGCGGTCAGCTCCGTGACCACCCGGCGGTAGAGCGCCGCCTGGTTCATCGCACCCGCGGCCCGCTCGTGGCCGAGCGAGGTGCGGACCAGCGGCCAGCCCTCGTTCTCCTCGCCGATCCGGTTCGCCACCGGTACCCGGACGGCGTCGAAGAAGATCTCCGAGAAGTGCGTGCCGCCGGTGATGTCGCGCAGCGGTCGGACCGTGACGCCTGGGGCGTGCGCGTCGATCAGCAGGTAGGTGATCCCCTTCTGCCGCGACTCCGGCGTGCCGGTGCGGACCAGGGTGAACAGGATGTCCGCGTAGTCGGCGTGGGTGTTCCACACCTTCTGCCCGTCGACGACGTAGGAGTCGCCCTCACGGCGGGCGGTCGTGCGCAGCGACGGCAGGTCCGAGCCCGCCTCCGGCTCCGAGTACCCCTGCGCCCACACCTTGTCCCCGCGGATCATCGGGCGGAGGAACTGCTGCTTCTGCTCCTCCGTGCCGTACTTGACCAGCGTCGGCGCGGCGATGCCCAGCCCGGTGCCCTGCGGCCCCGGGACCCGGGCGCGGTTGTACTCCTCCTGGTAGATGACCTGCCGGGTGAAGGGCAGGTCCATGCCGCCGTACTCGCGCGGGAAGCTGGGACCCGCGAAGCCGGCGTCGAACAGGCGGGCCAGCCAGGCCTTGTGCCAGGCACGACCCTCGACGACGTCTCGCGGGCGCTTGCCCGGGTGGTGGTCGGTGAGGAAGGCGCGCAGCCGGGCGCGGAACTCCTCGTCGGTCTCCACGTCGGCGGGCGTGGCGGTGAGCGAACCGGTCATCTCAGATCCCCACCAACGTGGCCAGCCGCGCGCGGTGCGCCGCGGGGGCGCCGAACAGCAGTTCCGAGGACTTGGCGCGCTTGAGGTACAGGTGCGCGTCGTGCTCCCAGGTGTAGCCGATGCCGCCGTGGATCTGGACGGTCTCCTTCGCCGCGTGCACCGCGGTGGTGGAGCAGTAGGCGCCCGCGAGCGCGGCGGCGATCGGCAGCTCCTCACCGGCACCGGCGATGCGCTCGGCGGCCACGGACGCGGCGTTGTACACCGCGGACTTCGCCGACTCGACCTCGAGCAGCATGTCGGCGCACTTGTGCTTGATCGCCTGGAACGAGCCGATCGGCCTGCCGAACTGCACGCGGATCTTGGCGTACTCCACGGAGAGGTCGAGGCAGGCCTGGGCCGCGCCCACCTGCTCGGCCGCGAGCGCGACGATCGCGAGGTCCAGGACGTCTCGCAGGTACCCGGCCTGGTCACCGGCCGGGCCGACCCGGACGGCGGGCGCGGCCTCGAGCGTGACGTGCGCGAGCCTGCGGGTCGGGTCCAACGCGGTGAGCGGCGACCGCGAGACGCCGTCGGCACCCTCCACGGCGAACAGGGCCGGGCCCTCGTCCGTGCGGGCCACCACGAGGAGCAGGTCCGCGGACCCGCCGTCGATCACGAAGGTCTTGGTGCCCTCGAGCGCCCAGCCCTCGCCCTTCGGCGTCGCCGTGGTGCGGACGCCCTCGAGGGTCCACGAGGAACCCTCCTCGCTCACGGCCAGCGCCGCGGTGCGGGTGCCGTCGACGATGCCGGGCAGCCAGCGCTGCTTCGCGGCGTCGTCCCCGCTGACCGCGAGCGCCTGGCCCGCGAGCGCGACGCTGGACAGGAACGGCGCGGGCAGCAGCGCGCGCCCCATCTCCTCCAGCACGATCCCGAGCTCGACGGGCCCGTACCCGGCGCCGCCGTACTCCTCCGGCAGCGCGAGGCCCTGCAGCCCGAGCTGCTCCGCCATCTGCCGCCAGACCGCGGGATCGTGTCCCTCCTCGGACTCCATCCAGCGGCGGACGGCCTCACTGGGCGACTTGTCGGCGAGGAAGCGGCGCACGGACGCGCGGAGCTCCTCCTGCTCGTCGGTGAACGTGAGGGTCACCTTCGGTCCTCCAGGAGACGTAGGCGCAGCACCGGGCGGGCACTGCTTGAAAAGAGGATACTTCATTGGACCTCGTGGAGGCGAGTACCGCTCAGAGCGCGGGCAGGTACGGGACGGCGTCGAGGAGCTCACGGGTGTAGTCCTCGGCGGGGTTCGCGAACAGCTCGCCGACGGGGCCACGCTCCACGACCGCGCCCGCCCGCAGCACCACGACGTCGTGCGCGAAGGCCTCGACCACGGCCAGGTCGTGGGTGATGAACAGGTAGGCCAGGCCGCGTTCGGCCTGCAGGTCGGCGAGCAGCTCCAAGACCTGCGCCTGGATGCTGACGTCCAGGGCGGACACCGCCTCGTCGCACACGATGAGCTCGGGGTCCGTGGTCAGTGCGCGGGCGATGCTCACCCGCTGGAGCTGGCCGCCGGACAGCTGCGCCGGGAACCGGCCGAGCAGGTGCGAGCCGATCCCGACCCGCTCCAGCAGGTCCACGACCCGGTCGCGGCGCTCGGCGCGGTCGCCGATCCCGTGCACGATCAGTGGCTCGGCCACCGACGTGCCGATCGTGGTGCGCGGGTCGAGCGCCGAGAACGGGTCCTGGAACACCATCTGGGCCCGGGTGCGGAAGGCGCGCAACGCCTGCGGGGACAGCGCGAGCAGGTCCTCCCCGCCCATCCGCACCGATCCCGCGTCCGGCTCGACCAGACGCAGCACCAGCCTGCCGATGGTGGACTTGCCCGCCCCGGACTCCCCCACGAGCGCGAGCGTGCGCCCGGCCTCGAGGTCGAACGACACGTCGTCGACCGCCGTGCGGACGGGCGCACGGCGCCCGGCGCGGAACGTCTTGGTGAGATCGCGGACCTCGAGGAGCGCCATCGCTTCCCCTCCGGCGGTGTCGGTGGCCAAAGAGTGTTCTCTTGTGGTCATCTGCACCGTAGCCTACTTTTCGAACGACATCACTCGATGAAGAGGACCCTCAATGAGACGACGTTGGGGCCGGCTCGTCGCGGCCGCGGGTGCCCTCGCGGTCGTCGTCGCCACCGCCGCGTGCACCGCTCCCGCCGCCGACGGGCCGGGTCGCCCGCCGCCCGCCGCGGACACCCCGGTCGATCCGAACGGGAGCCTCACCGTCGGCACCGTGACCGTCCCGACGGGCTTCGACCCACACCGGGAGCGGACCGGCGGCGAGCGCCCGTACACCTTCCTCGTGTTCGACCGGCTCACCCGGCTCGACGGCGCGCTGCGCGCGGCGCCGATGCTGGCCGAGGGCTGGGAGCTGGCCCCGGACGGCCGGTCGCTGACCGTGCGGCTGCGCCCCGGCGTGAGCTTTCACGACGGCACCCCGTTCGACGCGGCGGCGGTCCGGGCGAACATCCAGCGCGCCAAGACGATCGAGGGCTCCACCTCCGCGGACGAGCTCGCCGCCGTGGCGGGTGTCGAGGTGCTCGACCCGGCCACCGTGCGGTTCGACCTCACCGCGCCGACCCCGGAGCTGCCGGAGCTGTTGGCCGGGCCCGCCGGGGCGATGATCTCGCCGCGGGCCCTGGCGGACCCGACCGTCGACCTGCTGAAGGACCCGAGGGACGCGGGGACGGGCCCGTACCGGGTCGCCGAGTTCGTGCCGAACGAGCACGCCGTGTTCACCCGGGCGGCCGACACCAACTGGGACCCCGGCGCGGGACGCCTCGCGCAGCTCGAGGTCCGGTTCGTCTCCGACGACCGCACGCGGGACTCGGCCCTGCGCGCGGGCGAGCTCGACGTCGCCTACGTGAACCCCCTGGCCGCCAACGCCATCAAGCAGGCCGAGGCGCTCGGCCGGGGCGGCGGGTTCGTCTACTACCGCTTCCCGACGGGCGTGCTCAACGCCATGCTGCTGCGCTCGACCGTGCTGACCGACCCGCGGGTCCGCGAGGCCGTGATGCGCGCGGTGGACCGGGACCCGATCGTCCGGGGGCTGCTGCAGGGGACCTGCGTGCGCAGCGACCAGCTCGCGCGGGAGGGCTTCCCGGGCCACATCGCGGACTTCACCGACCCGTACCCCTACGACCCGGAGGAGTCCCGCAGGCTCCTGGCCGAGGCGGGCCTGGTGGGCGGGATGGACCTCGACATCTCCTTCATCACCGGGCGGCAGGCCATCCCGCAGGTGCTCCAGCAGCAGCTCGCGGCGGTGGGCATCACCGCCTCGCTCACCCCGCTGACCTCCATCGAGGTGCTCAGCGCGTACCGCCAGGACCAGCTGGCCTCGTGGAACTACCAGGTCGCACCCGAGCTCAGCCCCGGGGCGACGACGGACTTCGTGCTCTCCCCCGCCGGTGTCGGCGGGCGCAGCGAGCGGGTCGCCGCCGCCGCGCGCACGGCCCGTCAGACCATCGACCCCACCGCGCGCGAGCAGGGGTACGAGCAGACGAACCGGCTGATCGCCGACGAGGCCTTCTTCGTCCCGGTCTGCCACCTCGACGCCCACTTCGTGGCGACCGACCAGGTGGTCGGCTTCGACACGGCCCCGGTGGCCTACGCCCAGTACATGCTCGACCTGCGCTACGTCGCGCGGGCCGCCGAGGAGGTCCGATGAGAACGCTCTGGCGGTTCGTGGTCGCGGTGCCCGTCCTGTTCGTGGTGGTGTCCTTCGGGGTGTTCGGGCTGGTCGCCCTCGCCCCCGGGGACCCCGCGGTCGAGCTGGCGGGCCAGGGGGCCTCCGAGGCCGCGATCGCGCGGGTGCGGGAGGAGCTCGGGCTCGACCAGCCGCTGCTCGTGCGCTACGGCGACTGGCTCGCCCACGCGGTGCGCGGCGACCTGGGCACCTCGATCGCCCGCAAGCAGGACGTCGGGGAGCTGCTGCTCTCGCGGCTGCCCGCCACCCTCTCGCTGGCCGCGCTGGCCCTCCTCCTCGCCCTGGTCGCCGGGCTGGTGCTCGGCACGCTGGCCGCCGTCCGGCAGGGCGGGGTCCTGGACCGCGCGGTGTCGGTCTTCGCCGCCGCCGGGATCGCCCTGCCGCAGTTCTGGGTCGGCCTGATCCTGGTCGTGGTGTTCTCGCTGCAGCTCGGCTGGCTGCCCGCGACCGGGTACGAACCGATCGGCGAGGGTGTCGGCGGCTGGCTCACGCACCTCGTCCTCCCTGCGGTCGCGCTGGCCTGGCTCCCCGCCGCCGAGCTCGCCCGGCACGTCCGCAGCGCGACCGCCGAGGTCCTCGACCGGGACCACGTCCTCACCGCGCGGGCCAAGGGCCTGCTCACCCCGCAGATCGTCGGGCGGCACGTGCTGCGCAACGCCGGGATCCCCGTCGCCACCGTGCTCGGCACGCGCATCGCGCAGCTGCTGGGCGGCACCGTCGTGGTCGAGACGGTCTTCGGGATCCCCGGCCTCGGCTCGCTCACCGTCGACAGCGTCCTGGCGCGCGACATGCCCGTCGTGCTCGGCGCCGTCGCCCTGGCCACCGGAGTGGTGCTCGTGATCAACTTCCTCGTCGACCGGTCCTACGGCCTGATCGACCCGCGGACGGCCGAGGGGGCGCGCGCGTGAGCGCCCCCGAGAAGGAGCGGGAGCACACCGCCCCCGCCGCGGAGGGCGCGCCGACCCGCGAGCGCTCCCCCGTCCTGCAGCGGTTCCTCGACGAACGGGCCGCGCTCGTGGCGCTCGGCTTCCTGGCGGTCCTGGTCCTCGTCGCGCTCCTCGCGCCGTGGATCGCCCCCTCGCCTCCGCAGGCGATGAACCTCGACGCCGTGTCCAGCCCGCCGAGCGCCGCGCACTGGCTCGGGACCGACGAGCTGGGCCGCGACCTGCTGAGCAGGTTCCTCTACGGCGCCCGGACCTCGTTGCTGGCCGCGCTCCAGGCCGTCGTCGTGGCGCTGGTGATCGGGCTGCCGCTGGGTCTGCTCGCCGGGTACGCGGGCGGGTTCGCCGACACCGTGCTGTCCCGGGTGAACGACGCCGTCATGGCCGCTCCCGCGCTCGTCCTCGCCGTCGCGGTCGTGGCGGTGCTCGGTCCGGGCCTGTCCAACGCGATGCTGGCGATCGGGATCGTGTTCGCGCCGTCGCTGTTCCGGATCGTCCGCGGCGCGACGCTGCAGGTCCGCGGCGAGACCTACATCGAGGCCAGCCGAGCCATCGGGTGCACGCCCTCGCGGATCGTCACCCGGCACGTGCTGCTCAACATCGTGCCGCCGGTGATCGCCCAGGTCACGATCCTCGCGGGGGTCTCCATGCTGGCCGAGGCGAGCCTGAGCTTCCTCGGCCTGGGCGTGCGCCCGCCGGAGCCCAGCTGGGGCAGCCTGCTGCGCGACGCCTTCGACAACCTCTACACCGCGCCGTACCTCGTGTACGCGCCCGGCATCGCCATCGGACTCACCGTGCTCGCCCTCTCCCAGGTGGGGGACGGGGTGCGCTCGGCGCTGTCCGCGGGGCGGGGACGGAGCAGGACATGACGGACACCCTGCTCGACGTGCGCGGCCTGCGCGTCGAGTTCCCCTCCCGGCGCGGTGCGGTCCAGGCCGTGCACGGCGTGGACCTCACGCTGGCCCGCGGGGAGACCCTCGGGCTGGTCGGCGAGTCCGGCTCCG
>NZ_JACBXB010000127.1 GCF_013870575.1 Pseudonocardia pini | reverse complement strand
CGGTCGACGAGGCCGGTCGCGCAGAGCACCCCGACCGTCGTGGGGCTCACGTCGAGCGCGGTGAGCAGCTCGCGGCCCACCGGCTCCGGGGTGCAGGACAACAGCTCCAGGCTGCGCCGGGCGGACGGCGCCAGCCCGGCCACCCGCGCGAGCACGGCGTCTCGCACGCTGCCGGGCAGCGGGGAGTCCGGCTGGGCCACGATCTGGCTCACGAAGAACGGGTTGCCCGCCGTCCGACGGTGGACCTCGGCGGCGTCGGTCTCGCCCCGGCCCAGGACCTCGTCCACGGCCGCCACGCTCAGCGGCGCGAGGGGCAGCCTGCGCGCCCCCGGCGAGGAGACGAGGTCGCCGAGGACCGGGACCAGCGGATGGTCCGCGGGCAGCGGCTCGCGGAACGACGCGACCAGCAGCAGGGGCAGCTCGGCGATGCGGCGGGCGAGGAACCGGACGAGGTCCAGCGTGGCCTCGTCCGCCCAGTGCAGGTCCTCGACCACGAGGACCCGCGGCCGGGTGCGCACCGCGTCCACCACCGCGGCGAAGATCTCGTGCTGGTCGGCGGTGCCGCGCAGCAGCTCCGGCACGGCCTCGCCGAGGGCGGCCGCGACGTCTCGCAGCGGGCCCAGCGGGCGCGGCGTGCTCAGCGAGTCGCACATCCCCCACAGCGCGGGCGCCTCCGCCCGCACCCGTTCGACGAGGGCCCGCAGCAGCACCGTCTTGCCGATCCCGGCCTCGCCGGTCACGAGCACGACGGAACCCCGTCCCTGCACGGCCCCCCGGACGTGCTCCTCGAGCAGGTCGAGGGGCTCATCGCGCTCCATCAGCAGCACGAACGCGAGTGTAGGAAAACCAGCCCGCCCCGGACTCGGCCGAACGGACCAGCCTGCGGCCCCGCACCCTGGCATCCTCGACACCATGGCCAGACGCTTCGAGTACAAGGTGGTCCAGCTCCGTGAGGGACTGATGGGCGGCAAGCTCTCGGACTCCAAGCTGGAGAAGCTGCTCAACGGCGAGGCCGCGGACGGCTGGCAGCTCAAGACCATCACCTCCGCGGACGTGAAGGGCAGGGTCGGCCCGGGCGGGGTCGACGGCCTGCTGGTCACGTTCGAACGGCCGGTGGGGTGAGCAGGCCGCCGTTCCACCTCGCGATCCCGGTGGACGACATCGCCGAGGCCCGGCGCTTCTACGGCGAGGTGCTCGGCTTCCCGGCGGGCCGCTCGGCGGAGGTCTGGACGGACTGGGACGTCCACGGCCACCAGGTCGTCACGCACCAGGTGGCCCGACACCCCGGGCCTGCGGGGACCAGCCGGGTCGACGGCCACGCCGTCCCCGTCCCGCACTTCGGCGTGGTCCTGCCGGTCGCGCAGTTCCACGCCCTGGCCGAGCGGGTCAGGGCCGCGGGCATCGAGTTCGTGATCGAGCCGTACGTCCGGTTCGCGGGCGAGCCCGGCGAGCAGCACACCATGTTCTTCCGGGACCCGGCCGGGAACGCGTTGGAGTTCAAGGCGTTCGCCGACCTCGAGCAGCTCTTCGCGGTGTAGCCGTGGCGCGGGTCGAGGACGTGCACGAGCTGGCCGCGGGGATGCCGCACGTCACCTGCGCGCAGGGTCCCCGCAGCAACCCCGTCTACCAGGTGGGCGGCAAGTCGTTCGTGTTCTTCCGGACCCCGCGGCCCGACGCCGTCGACCCGGACACGGGCGAGCACTACCCGGACGTCATCGTGTTCTGGGTCGGCGGGGACGAGGACAAGGCCGCGCTCGTGCAGGACCCCGACTCGCCCTTCTTCACCACCCCGCACTTCGCGGGCCACCCGTCGGTCCTGGTCCGGGCCTCGCGGCTCGGCGAGATCAGCCGCGCGGAGCTCGCGGAGGTGGTGCAGGACGCGTGGCTGGCGCGGGCGTCGAAGCGCCGGGCGGAGAGGTGGCTAGCGGCGCAGCGCCTGGACGATCAGGTCCAGTAGCTCCGCGGGACTGGCGGTGCTGCCGAGGGCGCCGTGGGAGATGGCCTGGTCGTAGTGACTCGGATCGGTCGAGTCTGAGTAGACGATGAACGGCGTCCGGATACCCGCTCGGTGGAGCTGGTCCAGGAGGTCGTAGCCCGCGGTATGCGACTCCGGCCGTCCCATGTCGGACACGATCACGTCGAACGGCGTGGAGCGCAGGATCACCTGCAGCGCCTGGTCGGTGGAGACGGCCTGCTCCACCACCATGCCGAGCCGGAGCAGGGCGTCGCGCTCGTGGACGTTGTGTGCCGGCTGGTCGTCCACCCAGAGGACCCGCGGCGGCGCTGGTCGGGCGGCGACCGCCGCCGCGCCCGCCTCGACGCGCGTGCCCGCGGTCTGGGCGTCCAACGGGACGGCCTTGTCGGTTCCCGCATCCTGGAGAGCGGTCGCCGCCGCCGCCCGGGCGCTCGTGCTGATCTCCACTCCCGCCGCTCTGACGGACACCGACCCGCTGGTCAGCAACCGTCCCAACGGGTCGCGGAAGGTCCACAGCACGAACGCGACGACGGCGGGCCAGGCGACCGCACCCAGCCCCTGCACCACGACGGTGGCGATCTCCACTCCGGGTGGATCGTCCGCGGTGACCGCGGGGTTACGCTCCGCGCGTGACCGAGCTCGTGCACAGCGACACCGTCGACGGCGTCGCGACCCTCACCCTCGATTCCCCCGCCAACCGCAACGCGCTGTCCGCGCAGCTGCGCCGGGAGCTGATCGACCACCTCGACGCGGCCGTCGCGGACCCGGCCGCACGGGTGATCGTGCTGACCCACACCGGCACCGTGTTCTGCGCCGGCATGGACCTCAAGGAGTCCCGCGGCGCGAGCGCCGAGCAGCAGGGGGTGAACGAGGTCCCGCGGATCCTGCAGACCCTGTGGACCTCGCCGACCCCCGTCGTCGCGAAGCTGCACGGGCCCGCCCGCGCGGGCGGGGTGGGGATCGTCGCGGCGTGCGACATCGCCGTCGCGGCGGACACCGCCACGTTCGCGTTCAGCGAGGTCCGGATCGGGGTGATCCCCGCGGTGATCTCGGTGACCGTGCTGCCGCGGCTGCTCCCCCGCCCCGCGCAGGAGCTGTTCCTCACCGGCGAGACGTTCGACGCCGCCCGCGCGGTCGAGATCGGGCTGCTCAACCGCGCGGTCGCCGACGTCGACGCCGAGGTCGACCGGTTCGTCGCCATGCTGCGCCTCGGCGCGCCCGGGGCGCTCGCAGGCGCCAAGGAGCTGGTGCACCGCGAGCGCCCGGGCTCGATGGCCGAGGACTTCGCCGAGATGAACGCGCTGTCCGCGGGCTACTTCGCGGGCGCGGAGGGCCAGGAGGGCATCCGGGCCTTCGGCGAGAAGCGGAAGCCTGCGTGGGTCACGCCGTCCACCTCGGATCCCGCCCGCTGACGCCGAGCGCCCGGTCGAACGCCGGCGCCGCGGCGGGCACGGGGACCTCGGGGCCGATCCAGCCGGCGTCGCGCCCCATGGAGGCCATGCCGGACATGGCCTCCAGGGCGACCTCGCCCAGCTCGGCGGGCACCGTGTAGGTCTGTCCGGTGGCCACGGCGAGATCCCACGCGTGCACCAGGAACTCGCCGGTCATCAAGGCGCCGATCGCCGCGGCGGGCATCGGTGCGCCCCCCATGTGGGAGTCGCCCTCCCACACCGCGGGATCGGCCCAGGCGCCCGCGGTGGCGGCGCCCTCCTTCGCCGCGGCCTCGGCCCACCCGGGCTCGGGGAGGTCGCGCAGGAAGGGGGCGCGGTCCGCGGCGCTCCACTCCGGTGACCACGGCTCCCGGATGGCCGAGTGGTGGGCCAGGAGGAAGCCGAACGCCAGGTGGTTCACCACGTCGGCCACGGTGTAGTCGCTGCAGGGGGTCGGGTCGCCGTAGCGCGCCGGGTCCGCACCCCGGATCACGCCGACGGCGAGGTCGACGGCCGCTGTCAGGTCGTCCGCATCCGTCATGGGGGCCACCCTGCCCCCTCGCCGACCGGGCGCATTGCACGAACGCGACACGTACCCTGAGGGCGTGCAGGCCCCGTCGTCCCTGGTCCTCGACCGCGCCCTCGACGTGCTCGCGGGCCGCCCGCTCGTCGCCCTCACCGGGGCCGGGCTGTCCACGGACTCGGGGATCCCGGACTACCGCGGCCCGGGCTCGCCACTGCGCCGCCCGATGACCTACGGCGACTTCGTGTCCGGACCGGTGGCACAGCGTCGGTACTGGGCGCGCAGCCACGTCGGGTGGGCCCGGATGCGCAGGGCCGCACCGAATCCCGGCCACCACGCGCTCGCCGAGCTCGAGCGCCGCGGCACGCTGCGCGGCCTGATCACGCAGAACGTCGACGGGCTCCACGAGGAGGCGGGCAGCCGGGAGCTGATCGACCTCCACGGCCGGATCTCCGACGTGATCTGTCTGTCCTGCAAGGAGATCACCTCCCGAGCGGTGCTGCAGGAGCGCTTCGAGCGGGCGAACCCCGGGTTCGCGGACTCGGTGGGTCCGGAGATCGAGACCGCACCGGACGGGGACGTGATCCTGGAGCGGACCGAGGGCTTCCGGCTCGTCGGCTGCACGCGCTGCGACGGCCCGCTGAAGCCCGACGTCGTGTTCTTCGGCGAGAACGTGCCGAAGGACCGGGTCGAGCGGGCCTACGCGATGGTCGACGCGCTCGTCCCGGTCGACGGGGCCCTGCTCGTCGCGGGCTCGTCGTTGACCGTCATGTCCGGGCTGCGGTTCGTGAAGCACGCGGCCAAGCAGGCGGTGCCGGTGGTGATCGTCAACCGCGGCGAGACCCGCGGCGACCCCTACGCGATCCTGCGGCTGCACGAGGGCTGCTCCGAGGTCCTCTCGGCGCTGGCGGGCGCGGCCCCGGCGGTGGCCGCGGGCGCCCCCATCCCGCAGTGGCGCGACCTCGCCCCCTGACACTCCCTCGCGATGTCCGACTCGCGCGTCGAGAGTGGGGGACTCGCGCACCCGCGAGTCCCCCACTCTCGACGCGCGAGTCGGACACCCGGGCGCGCGAGTCGGACGCTCAGAGGAGGAGGAAGCCCACGAAGGCGGCGACGGCACCCACCGAGTACGCGACGGCCCGGGGGACGGCGGCCCGGTTGCGGGTGTGGTGCTCGTGCACGTGGTCGCCCCGCTCCGCGGTGGTGAGGGTCAGCGTCTGCTCCGGGCGGACCGCCAGCCGCACACCGGATCCCGTGTCCCTGGCCTCCCCGATCACGGTGATCCGCTCGCCCGGCTCGATCCGCCACTCGGTGTGCCGGTAGCCCAGCGTCCGGCCGCCGATCCGCAGCGGGCCCAGGGTGATCCCCTCGTCGGGGTCGGGTCCCTCCTCGCGGACGTCGGCCGCCGGCACGTCCACCGTCGCGTCGCGCGGGTCGACGACCACCTCGGCGTCGCCGTCGCGGAGGGTGAAGGCCACCTGCCCGCGCTGCTGCCCGACGACCTCCTCGGCCGACCCCTTGTCCGTCCGGTACCGGCGGAGGGTCTCCACCCGGTACCAGACGCTCGGCACCCCGCTGAGCGCCGCGGACCGCGTCTCGCCCGCCACCGTGCCGGTCAGCGCGACGACCTGGCCGAACGCGCCCGACCCGACCCCCGCCCGCGCGGCCTCGGCCATCGCGACCACCTCCGCGATGCCGGTCGGGGCGGCCTCCAGACCGCGCAGCCACGTGGTGCGCGAGTCCCGCACCACCCGGATCTGGGTATAGGCGAGATACCCCAGCACTCCGGTGAGGACCAGCAGGACCGTCGACGCCATGCCGCGAAGCGTACGAAACGGACAGCGGCCGGGCCTCCGTACGACTACCGACGCCTGCGGACCGCCTCGGTGACGACGCCGGCGACCCGGTCCGCCAGGCCCGCCACCAGCCAGCACAGCGGCAGGACCACGACGACGGCGAGGGCGACCTGGAAGGGGAACGCGAGCTGGGTCAGCCACAGCTCCAGCGCGTCCCACCAGTCGGCCAGTGCCCTCGTCATCCGGCTGCCCTCGTCACGTGTCACACGGTAGCGGCGGCCCGCTCGGGTTAGGTTCACGGGCATGTTCGCCGTGTACGCCGCAGAGCCCAACGCCGACGCTCCGCTCGACTCGCTGACCGTCGGCGACCGCCCCGAGCCCGAGGTCCCGGAGGGCTGGGTCAGGGTCAAGGTGACCGCCGCCAGCCTCAACATGCACGACCTCTGGACCCTGCGGGGCGTGGGCATCAAGCCCGACCAGTTCCCGATGATCCTCGGCTGCGACGGCGCCGGGACCCTGGAGGACGGCACCGAGGTCGTCCTGCACTCGATCATCGGCGACCCGACCTGGAGCGGGGACGAGACGCTCGACCCGAAGCGCACCCTGCTGACCGAGCGGCACCAGGGCGCGATGGCCGACTACGTCGTGGTGCCCGCGCGCAACGCGGTGCCCAAGCCCGAGGGCGTCACGCCCGCGCAGGCCGCCGTGATGGGGACCGCGTGGCTCACCGCCTACCGGATGCTGTTCACCAAGTCCGGGCTGATGCCGGGGCAGACCATGCTGGTGCAGGGAGCGTCCGGCGGGGTGTCCACGGCGCTCGTCCAGCTCGGTCGGGCGGCCGGGATGACGGTCTGGGTGACCGGACGCACCGAGGAGAAGCGACAGCTCGCCGAGAAGCTCGGCGCGCACGCGGTCTTCGAGTCCGGGGCGCGGCTGCCGGGCAAGGTCGACGCGGTCTTCGAGTCGGTCGGCGAGGCCACCTGGAAGCACTCCATGCGGGCCCTGCGACCGGGCGGTGTCATCGTCTGCTGCGGGTCCACCTCGGGCCCGAACCCCGGCGCCGACCTGCAGCGCCTCTTCTTCCTGCAGCTGAGTGTGATCGGCTCCACCATGGGCACGCGACAGGAGCTGTCGGACCTGCTGCACTTCGTGGCGAACGCGGGCATCACCCCCGAGATCGGCCTCGAGCTGCCGCTCGACCGGGCCGAGGAGGGCTTCCGCGCGATGCTCGACGGGGACACAGCGGGCAAGATCGTGTTCACTCACTGACACGAGTAACGTTGCTGTGCGTCCGTTTTCCTCGGAGGTTGAGGCATTCGGGACTTCGGGCAAGTACAGTCGGTCATCGTGCCTGAGCCATCCAGTCCTACGGCGCCGGGATTTCGCGGTCAGACCGCGACGGTTCCGGCGCCGCGAGTACCCGGTCTCGTCGAGTTGCTCGACCGGGTCGAGTGCGCCGTCGCGGCGTCGCTCGTCCCGGCGACCTCGGCGCAGGGCGTCAGCCGTGAAGGCTGGCGGGTCCTGCTCATGCTCGCCCGCGGCGGCGGCCGCAGCATGGGTGAGATCGCGACCCACACCGCGCTCCCCGCTCCCTCCGCCACCCGCGTCGTCGACCGCCTGGTGGCGGACGGACACGCGTACCGGCAGAACGACCCGGTGGACCGAAGACGGGTGCTGGTGCACCTGGCCGCGGGCGGACGCGAGGTCGTCGAGCGCGTGTGCGGGAGCATCGAACGTCGGGTGGGCACCGCACTCGGCGCCCGCCAGACCCCCGAACGCGTGCAGCTCGCCCGGCTCCTCGAGGATCTCGCCACCCCGACCGACCAGCTCCCCTGAAGACTCCCCCTCCGGTTCAGCAGTGAGCCCCCACCCGACCTACTTCTTCGCCGTCTTGTCGGTGGCGGAGCTGTCCGTGGACAGCGCGGCCACGAAGGCCTCCTGCGGCACGTCGACCCGTCCGATGGTCTTCATCCGCTTCTTGCCCTCCTTCTGCTTCTCCAGCAGCTTGCGCTTGCGGCTGATGTCGCCGCCGTAGCACTTCGCGAGGACGTCCTTGCGGATCGCGCGGATGGTCTCGCGCGCGATGATGCGCGAGCCGACCGCGGCCTGGATCGGCACCTCGAACTGCTGGCGCGGGATGAGCTCGCGCAGCTTCGCGGCCATCGACGTGCCGTACCCGTACGCCGAGTCCTTGTGGACGATCGCCGAGAACGCGTCCACCGGCTCGCCCTGCAGCAGGATGTCCACCTTGACCAGGTCGGCCTGCTGCTCGCCCGCCTCCTCGTAGTCGAGGGAGGCGTAGCCGCGGGTCCGGGACTTCAGCGCGTCGAAGAAGTCGAAGATGATCTCGCCGAGCGGCATCGTGTAGCGCAGCTCCACGCGCGTCTCCGACAGGTAGTCCATCCCGCCCAGCTGACCGCGCCGCGACTGACACAGCTCCATGATCGCGCCGATGAACTCCGACGGCGCCAGGATCGTCACCTTCACGACCGGCTCGTGGACCTCGGCGACCTTGCCCGTGGGCCAGTCCGACGGGTTCGTGACGGTCAGCTCCGTGCCGTCGTCCGTGTGCACGCGGTAGACCACGTTCGGCGCGGTGGAGATCAGGTCCAGGTCGTACTCCCGCTCGAGCCGGTCCCGGGTGATCTCGAGGTGCAGCAGTCCGAGGAAGCCGCAGCGGAAGCCGAAGCCGAGCGCCGCCGACGTCTCGGGCTCGTAGGTCAGCGCGGCGTCGTTGAGCTGGAGCTTGTCCAGCGCCTCGCGCAGGTCCGGGTACTGCGATCCGTCGACCGGGTAGAGGCCGGAGTAGACCATCGGGCGCGGCTCGCGGTAGCCGGTCAGCGGCGTGGTGGCGCCGCGCCGCTGGCTGGTGACGGTGTCCCCGACCTTCGACTGCCGGACGTCCTTCACCCCGGTGATCAGGTAGCCGACCTCACCGACGCCCAGCCCCACGCTCGGCTTCGGGTCCGGCGAGACGATGCCGACCTCGAGCAGCTCGTGCGTGGTGCCCGTGGACATCATCTTGATCCGCTCGCGCGGGGTGATCTTGCCGTCGACGACCCGGATGTAGGTCACCACGCCGCGGTAGGTGTCGTAGACCGAGTCGAAGATCATCGCGCGGGCCGGGGCGTCCGCGTCCCCCACCGGGGCCGGGACCTGCTTGACGACGGCGTCGATCAGCTCGGGCACGCCCACGCCGGTCTTCGCGCTGACCCGGAGCACGTCGTCGGGCTCGCAGCCGATGATGTGCGCGATCTCGGCGGCGTAGCGGTCCGGGTCCGCGGCGGGGAGGTCGATCTTGTTGAGGACCGGGATGATCGTGAGGTCCTTCTCCAGCGCCAGGTAGAGGTTGGCGAGGGTCTGCGCCTCGATCCCCTGCGCGGCGTCGACCAGCAGGACCGCGCCCTCGCAGGCCTCCAGCGCGCGCGAGACCTCGTAGGTGAAGTCGACGTGCCCGGGGGTGTCGATCAGGTGGAGGACGTGCTCCTCGCCCCCGACCGTCCACGGCAGCCGGACGTTCTGCGCCTTGATCGTGATGCCGCGCTCGCGCTCGATGTCCATGCGGTCGAGGTACTGCGCGCGCATGTCCCGCGCCTCGACCACGCCGGTGATCTGCAGCATCCGGTCCGCCAGCGTCGACTTGCCGTGGTCGATGTGGGCGATGATGCAGAAGTTCCGGATGCGGTCCGGCGGGGTGAACGTGCGGTCGGCGTAGCTCGTCACTCAGAAGTCCATTCCGGTACGGGGATCGTGTCCATCGTCCCACGTCGGGTGTGGCGCCTGCGCAGGCCGGGGAAGGTGTGAGCCGAGCCACCGCCGGGTACAGGACGCCATGACCACCGGAACGCCTGCGTCCACCCCGGCCCCGACCGGCCCGGGGCCGGATCCCACAGCCGACCCGGCGACCGTGGAGACCCCACGGGACCAGGAGACCACCCGCCTGCCGGTGTCCCGGGGGACCGACGACTGGGTGGGCAGGCCGGTGCGCGGTCGCGCCGGTGC
>NZ_JACBXB010000126.1 GCF_013870575.1 Pseudonocardia pini | reverse complement strand
CCGCGACCTTCGCGAGGTAGGCAGTGCGCGGGTCCTCGGTCTCGAGCTCGTTGCGCAGGAACCCGGTGACCGCGGCGAGCAGCTCGTCGACGGTCGGCCGGTCGTACAGCGGGGTCTCCGCGGGCGGTGCCGGGGTGTGGACCGGGTCCTCGACCCGGACGGGTTCGGTGAGCCCGAGGGCGAGCAGGGCGTCGTGCTCGGCCTCCGCGATCCGCCTGCCCAGCACGGCCATCTCGACCGACGGCTCGGTGCCGCCGAGGTGCCGTTCGGACTGGATCCGGCAGATCACCGCCCACTGCGCGCAGGCGAAGACCTCCCACCAGTGCACCGCCGCCGGATCAGGGCGGAGGCCGGTCGCGGCCTCGTAGCCCGCGAACAGCTCCTCGCGAGCGCCGAAGCCGCCGACCGCGGGCTCGGCGCCGAACCGCCAGGCCCTGGCGCACATCCAGCCCAGGTCCTCCCGGGGGTCACCGACGTGCGCCAGCTCCCAGTCGAGGACGGCCGCGGGCCCGGTGTCGTCGACCAGGATGTTGCCGTTGCGGAAGTCCCCGTGCACCACCGCCGGGGCCACCGGCTCCGGACGGTGCTCGCGCAGCCAGCGGAACACCAGCTCCAGGGCGGGCCGTGCCTCCCCGAACCCCGCGTGCCGCTCGACGAGTGCGCCCAACCGGTCCGGCACGTGTTCCAGCGAGGGGACGGCGGCGGGGTCGATGCCGTGGATCCGGCCGAGGATCTCGCCGAATAGGCGGGGCAGCCGGGGGCGCACCGCGGCCCAGCGCTCCTCCCGCAGCAGGCGCTGCGGCAGCGTCTCCCCCTCGATCCGTTCCATCAGCAGGTAGGGGCTGCCGATCGCGTCGTCGGCCCCCGCGGCCAGCAGCGCCGGGATCGGGACACCCGCCGCAGCGGCCGCGCGGAAGCACTCGGCCTCGCGCCGCATCCCCAGCGGGTCCGGCACCGCGGGCGGGTCCCGCCGCAGCACGAGCGCCCGGCCGTCCGCCTCGAACGCCCAGGTCTCGCGGCTGGCCCCGGCGGAGAGCCGGGTCAGACCGGTGACGGTGACCGAGTCCCCCAGGACCGGCTTGAGGACGTCGGCGAGCGCGGCCGCGAGCGTCACCGGCGCCACCGCACGGCGTCGAGCGCGATCTCCTGGTGATGGCGGACGATCTCCTCCGCGCTCAGCGGCCCACCCGCCCGGTACCAGGCCGCGACGGCGGTGCAGGCCGAGGTGACGAACCGCGCCGTGTCCTCCGGGTAGGTCGTGCCGAACACCTCGCGACGCACGCCGTCCCGGATCACGCGGTCGAAGATCCGCTGCTGCACATCGCGCTTGGCCACCACGACCCGCAGCGACGACGGGTCCAGGGCCCGCAGCTCGCTGTTGCCCAGCAGGCTCTCGCGCTGCGAGTCCAGGTGCACCCGGACATGGGCCTCGACGACGGCGCGCAGCCGGTCCGCCGGGTCCTCCCCGGCCAGGTCGAGGGCCTGTTCGGTGGCGGCGATGAGCACGTCCAGCCCGCGGTCGAGCATCGTGGCCAGCAGGACCTGCTTCGAGGTGAAATGGTGGTAGAGGATCGCGGGGCTGGTGCCCGCGGCCGCGGCGATGTCCCGAACGGACGTGCCGTGGTAGCCGTGCACCGCCATGACCTCCACCGCCGCGGCGATGAGCGCGGCGGCCGTGGGCTCGTCCCCCGGCAGCACGAGCGTGGTGGGCGGCAGCCCCGCACCGGGACTCGCCCGGCGCGCGGCGGCCGGCTTCTCGGCGCTGACCATGTCGCCACCGTAGCCGATCTGAACGTTCGTTCAAAGGACGGTTGACGAGTGACGCGAGCGGGCTTACGGTGCGCTGAACGAGCGTTCAACACGGGGTTGGACGCTGCACCGACGGAGGTGCACCGCCATGCCGGGTCCCTACGCCGGCCTCAGGGTCTTCGACCTCAGCCACGTGATCGCCGGTCCCTTCTGCACCAGGATGCTCGCCGACATGGGCGCCGACGTGGTCCGCGTCGAGCAGCCGACCGGCGACCTGATGCGCGGGTTGCCGGTGGCCGTCGGCGCGCCCGCCGACCATCTGACCAGCGCGTACGTCCAGTACAACACCGGCAAGCGGTCGATCGGGCTGAACCTCAAGGACCCGCGCGGCCTGGACCTCGCCCTGCGGCTCGCGGACTGGGCGGACCTGGTGGTCGAGAACTTCGCGCCCGGGGTGCTGGCCAAGCTCGGGCTGGGCTGGGAGGTCCTGCACGCGCGCGACGCCCGGACGATCCTGTGCTCGCTGTCGACGTTCGGCGCGACCGGCCCGTACTCGCACCTGTCCGGCTTCGGCCTGGTGGCGGAGGCCTACTCCGGGCTGATGTCGCTGACCGGCGAGGAGGGCGGGCCGCCCATGCACTTCGGCACCGCGCTGGCGGACGTCAACTCCGCGGTGCACGCGCTGGCCGCGATCGGGGCCGCGCTGCACCACCGCGGGACCACCGGCGAGGGCACGCACGTGGACGTCTCGGCCTTCGACGCGCTGTTCGCGATGATCGACCAGCAGCCCGCCGCGGGCGCGTTCACCGGCGGCGAGGCGGTGCGCGGGAAGTACGGCAACCGGCACACCACCAGCGTCCCGTCCGGCGTCGCGACCTGCGCGGACGGCAGTCACCTGGCCTACGGCATGAGCGGGGACGTCTTCTTCGACCGGCTCTGCACGGCCATGGACGCCCCCGAGCTGGCGGAGACCTACGAGACGGTGGCCGCCCGCGTCGCCGATCCCGGCCCGCTCTACGACCGCATCGAGGCCTGGGCGGCGACCTGGCCCACCGCCGACGCGCTGGTGGAGCACCTGGTGGCCCACGGCCTGTCCGCCGCGCGGGTGCGCGGCGTGCGCGAGAACCTCACCGATCCGCACCTCGTCGCGCGCGGGACGCTCAGCCCGGTGGAGCAGCCGGGCCACGGCGAGGTGCTCCTGCAGACCGCCCCGTACCGCTTCTCGGGCGCCGAGGTGCGCCCCGGGAGGCCCGCGGGGGCGATCGCCGCGGACACCGCGGCGGTGCTGACCGATGTGCTCGGCCTCGACGACGTCGCGGTGGCCGGGCTGTACGACGACGGCGTCGTGCATGGAGGTATGCAGTGACCGTCACCCTCGACCGCTCCGCCGACGGGCAGGTCGCGACCCTGCGCTTCGCGAGCGACCACCCGATGAACGTCTTCACGGTCGACACGCTCGCGCAGCTACGGGAGAAGGTGGCGGAGGTCCAGGCGGACCGCACCGTCCGCGTCCTGCTGCTCACCGGCAAGGACACGGTCTTCTCCGGCGGCGCCGACCTCGGCTACCTCGGCTCGCTCGACGACGAGGCCTACCAGCGCTACATCGCCACCGAGTACGCGTTGTTCGCCGAGGTCGAGGACCTGCCGGTGGTCACCGTCGCGGTCATCGCGGGGCCCTGCGTCGGCAACGCCACGGAGCTGGCGCTGGCCTGCGACTTCCGGATCTGCGCCACGGACGTGCGCATCGGGCTGCCGGAGATGAAGGTCGGCTTCGTCTCCCCCGCCCAGCGGCTGACCGCGTACGTCGGGATCGGCAAGGCCAAGGAGCTGATCTACGGCGGACGGCTGGTGCCCGCCGCGGAGGCCCTCGAGCTCGGCCTGGTCACCACCGTGACCGACGACCTGGCGGCCGAGGTCGAGAAGGCCGCCCGCCGGTACGCGGGCTACTCCGCCTACGCGCTGCCGCTCACCAAGCTGGGCATCCACCGCTGCTACGGCCTCGCGGGCGACGGCCTTGGCCGGGCCTACGACGCCGAGGAGCAGGCCGCGGCGTTCGCCACCTTCCGCGGGCCGGACTACGCCGAGGGTGCCGCGGCGGCGCTCGAGGGCCGCCGTCCCACCTTCACCGCGCAGCGGCCCGAGTCCACCGACGAGATCCTGAAAGGCTCGCGATGATCGTCGACTTCCTGGCGGGCGCCGTGCCCGACACGGATGCCTTCACCCTCTCCGAGGCCGTCACGAACGGCAGGCTGCGAGGCTACGCCGAGCACTTCGGCGGCACGCTCACGCCGGCGCGCACCCACGCCGAGGTGAGCGAGCGGTGGGAGGCCGCGCGCGAGGCGGCGCGGGAGCGCGTGCCGTCCGAGGAGGACTTCCTGCGCATGCTGTCCGACGGTGGGATCGGCCTGGCGGGGGTCTACACGGAGTCGTTCGGCTCGCGGCTGGGCGTGCCCACCGCGGACAACCACGTGGTCGCGGACTTCGTGAAGCGCCATCCCGAGCAGGTCGTCGGGTTCGGCGGGATCGACCCCTGGGAGCCGGACGCCGCGCGGAAGGTCGACGAGGCCGTCGGGCTGGGGCTCTCCGGTGTCGTGCTGTCGCCGTTCAAGCAGCAGCTGCTGCCGGACGACCCGCGGATGGCGCGGGTCTACGGCCGCTGCGAGGCCCTCGGCGTCCCGGTCCTGCTGCACACCGGCATCAACTGGTCGCTCGACGCCGCCTACGACGTGGGCCACCCCCGGTACATCGACGCCGTGGCCACCGCGTTCCCCGACCTGAGGCTCGTCGCGCTGCACGCGGCGTGGCCGTGGGTCGAGGACATGATGATGGTGACCTGGCGGCACGAGAACGTGTACGTGGACCTCTCCGCGCACCGCCCGCGCACCTTCACCCGGCCGAACTCCGGCTGGGAGTCGCTGTTGCGGTTCGGCAACCGACAGCTCGCCGACAAGGTGCTCTTCGCCTCGACCTGGACCCTGCTCGGCGTCCCGCCCGCCGACCTGGTCGCCGAGGTCCGCGACCTGCCGCTCAAGCCGGGCGTCGCGGAGAAGTGGTTGGGCGGCAACGCACTCCGGCTCCTCGGGAGGGACTAGCGATGCTCGTCTCGGACATCATCCGGAACAACGCCCGCAGTCGGGGCGAGTCCGTCGCGATCGTCGTCGGGGAGCGGCGGTACACCTACGCCGCGCTGCTGGACCTCGTCGAGGAGACGGCGGGGGCGCTGACCGCGCGCGGGATCGGCTACGGCGACCGCGTCGCGGTGCTGGCGAAGAACAGCCTCGAGTACGTGCAGCTGTACTTCGCGACGGCCTCGATCGGCGCGATCCTGGTGCCGCTCAACTTCTGGCACCGCGGCGCCGAGCACGCCTACACGGTCGGCGACTCCGAGCCCGCGCTGTGGTTCGTCGAGGCGCAGTACGACGAGGTCTCCCAGGAGGCGCGCGCCGCCCACCCGGACCTGCCCGTCGTCCGGATCCCGGGCCCGGAGGGCGACCGCGCGGAGTGGGACGCCTTCACCGGGGCCGCCGTGGAGGTCCCGCCCGTCACGGTCGACGAACGCGACCCGCACATGATCCTCTACACCTCCGGGACCACCGGCCGTCCCAAGGGCGCCATGCTGTCCCACCGCCGCACGGTCGACGACGGGCTGGCCATGGCGGCCACCCTGCGCGTGCACGACCGGGACGTGTTCATGAACTACTTCCCGCCCTTCCACGTGGGCAACTGGGACCACATGAAGCCGTTCCTGCTGATGGGCGGCACGGTCATCCTGCTGCGCGAGTTCGATCCCGACGTGGTGCTGGACCTGCTCCCGAGGCACCGCGTGTCGGTGGTCCTCGGCGTCCCGACGATGCTGCACACGCTGATCACGCACCCGGCGTTCCCGGAGACCGACGTGTCGTCGGTCCGGCTGCTCTACTACGGCGCCTACGACCCCAGCGGGATCATGGACCGCACCGCGGAGGCGTTCGGCGCCCGCGAGGGCAGGGTGCAGTTCGCGCACACCTACGGGCTCACCGAGGGCGGCCCGTTCGTGACGTGGTGCCCGCCGGAGGACGTCTTCGCGCGGTGGGGGTCCATCGGGCGGCCGATGCCCGGTGTCGACGTGGCCCTGCTCGACGACGACGGCAACGAGGTCGCCCCGGGCGAGCCCGGTGAGATCTGTGTGCGCGGCCCGCGGATGAGCGGCTACTGGCGCAACGAGGAGGCCTCGAAGGCCGCGCTGGCGGGCGACCGCCTGCACACCGGGGACATCGCCGTCGCCGACGCGGACGGGTTCCTCACGATCGTCGACCGCAAGAAGGACATGATCCGCTCCGGCGGCCAGAACGTGTGGTCCAAGGAGGTCGAGGACTGCCTGAGCAGGCACCCCGGGGTCGCCGACGCCGCGGTGATCGGGCTACCGGACCCCGTGTACGAGGAGCAGGTCGTGGCGGTCGTGGTGCCGAACGGCCCGCCGTCGGACGAGCTGGCGGCGGAGCTCACGGCCTTCGTGAAGGCGCAGATGGCGGGCTACAACACGCCCAGGCAGGTCTTCTTCACGGACGAGTTCCCGCGCACCGCCGTGGGCAAGATCCAGAAGCACGTGCTGCGCGAGCGGTTCGGGGGATGAGCGGCTACCGGGCGCGCAGGCCGTCGAGCAGCAGGGTGGCCTGCAGCTCGCCGAGCTCGGTCGCGGTGAGCCCGCGGCCGGGCTGGAACCAGGTGTGCGTGGCGTTCAGCATGGCCAACGCCGAGAGCGCCGCCACCCGCGCGGGCACGTCCGCCCGCAGGGCCCCGTCCGCCTGGCCGCGCTCGACCAGCCGGGTCACGCGGTCCTCGTGGTCGCGCCGGGTGCGGGTGATGCCCTCCTGCCGTTCGGGGGCGAGCCTGCGGAACTCGGTGTGGAACACCGCGGTCTCGACGGGAGTCTCGGCGTTGAGCTCCACGTGCCGAACGACCACGGCGCGCAGGGTGGCGAGCGGATCGGGCCCGGCGGCCTCGTCGAGCGCGGCCATCGCCTCCCGGCCGCGCGCGTGGAACGCCTCGATGATCGCGAAGAGGAGGTCCTCCTTGGTCGAGATGTAGTAGTAGAGGCTCCCGCTGAGCAGGCCGAGGGCGTCCGCGATGTCCCGCACGGTCGTCCGTTCGTAGCCTTTCGCCGCGAAGATCTCCGCGGTCCGCTCGAGGATCTCGAGCCAGCGGTCGTCGGCGGGGCGCGGGGCCGCACGGCGGCGCCGCACGCGGGGCGGTGGGGGCATGAGGACCTTCCGTCGTCGCCGTACCAAGCAAGTGCTTGATAGTCATACTCGAAGGAGAGGATCATGACCGATCCGGCACCCGGTCCGCCGTCGCGGGCCGCCGCCGTCAGCGCGACCCCGGCGTTCGCGGAGCTCGTCCGCAGCCGCAACCGCTTCGCGGTCCCGGCGACCATCCTGGGCTTCGGCGCCTACCTGGTCGTCATCGTGCTGTCCGGCTTCACCACGCTGCTCAACGGCAAGGCGATCGGCCAGCTGAGCTGGACGTTCGTCCTCACCGTGCTGATCTTCCCGCTGGTCTGGCTGTTGTGCGGGCTCTACATCCGCCGGGCCACCCGGTGGGACGAGCTCGCCGAGCAGGCGGTCGAGCAGGCCGGGGTGTCCCGGTGAACGCCGACCCGATCACGATCGCGATCTTCGTCGCCGTCATCGCGCTGACCCTGGCCATCACGGCGTGGGCCGGGCGCCGGAACCGGGACGCGGGCTCCCACTACGTCGCGGGCGGCCAGATCACCGGCTGGCAGAACGGCCTGGCGATCTGCGGCGACCTGTTGTCCGCCAGCACCTTCCTCGGCGTGGCGGGCATCCTCGCGCTGCAGGGGATCTACGGCTTCTACCTGGTCGCGGGCGGGCTCGTCGCCTTCCTGCTCGTGCTGCTGCTGGTGGCCGAGCCGCTGCGCAACCTGGGCCGCTACACGATCGCCGACGTGCTCTCCAGCCGCTTCCGTTCGAAGGGCGTGCGCGCGGTGATGGCGGTGAACACGCTGGTGGTCACGGTCTTCTACATGATCGCGCAGCTGGTCGGGGCGGGTGTGCTGATCAGCCTGCTGATCGACGTCCCGTACTGGGTGGCGGTGATCGTCGTCGGCGTCCTGATGGCGGTCTACATCACCGTCGGCGGCATGCTGGCCACGACGTGGATCCAGATCGTCAAGGCCGTCATGCTGCTCGCGGCACTGGCCGTGATGGTGGTGCTCGTGCTGGCCCGCTTCGGCTGGAACCCGTTGGCGCTCTTCGAGGCCGTGGCGGCGGCCTCGCCCACGGACCTGTTCGCGCGCGCGACCGGCGTCGTCCCCGGGCTGGACCTGCTGTCCGTGGCGATCGCGCAGGTGCTCGGCACCGCGGCCCTGCCGCACATCCTGATCCGCTTCTTCACCGTGCCCGACGCCAAGGTGGCCCGGAAGTCCATGAGCGTGGCGCTCTGGATCCTCGGGCTGGCGTTCCTCGCGATGCCGTTCATCGGCTACGGCGCGGCGGCGATCGTGGGACAGGTGCAGATCGCGGCGGCCAACAAGGCGGGCAACCTGGCCGCTCCCCAGCTGGCCGAGACACTCGGCGGGCCGGTGTTGTTCGCGCTGGTCTCGGCGGTGGCGTTCGCGACCATCCTGGCCGTGGTGGCGGGTCTGGTGATCGCGGGATCGGGTGCGGTGGCGCACGACATCTGGAGCTCGCTGATCCGCAAGGGCAAGGCGTCCGACGCCGAGCAGGTGAAGGCGGGCCGGATCGCGGCGGTCGCGATCGCGGCGGTGTCGATCGTGCTGGCGCTCGGTGCGCAGAACACGAACATCGCGCTGCTGGCCCTGATGGCGGTCGTGGTGGCGGCCAGCGCGAACGTGCCGGTCCTCGTGCTGCTGCTGTTCTGGAAGCGGCTCAACACGGTCGGCGTGATCACCGGTGTGGTCGCGGGCCTGGTGGTGTCGGTCGGGCTGGTGCTGGTCGGGCCCGGGGTGATGGGGGCGTCGGCGCTGTACCCGCTCTCGTACCCGACGCTCGTGTCGGTGCCGATCGGGTTCCTCGGCTGCTACCTGGGCACGGTGCTGAGCAGGCGGCGGGACGAGATCCCCTACGAGGAGATGCACGTGCAGGCGATGACGGGCCGAGCCGTCGTCTGATCGGGTGAACCGGTTCCGGCCGCCCATTGCGGCCGGAACCTGGCCGGAATGGTTCCTATCGTTGTTCTCACCAGCAGGAACGAGAACCACGGAGGACCTCATGACCGCCGCCCTGATCGTCGACGAGAAGACCGACCTGCTCACGGCACTGGCCAAGCACCGGTTCCTGTTCCGCTACACGGTGCAGGGCCTCACCGACGCCCAGGCCGCGCTCACGCCCACCGCGAGCGAGCTCTGCCTCGGCGGGTTGATCAAGCACGTCATGTCCTGCGAGCAGGGCTGGATCACGTTCGTGCTGGAGGGGCCCGCGTCGATGGAGTTCACCGCGGACAGCTTCGAGGAGCACGCGAACAGCTTCCGGATGCTGCCGGGCGAGACGCTCGCGGGCCTGCTCGCGGAGTACGAGGCGATCGCCGCACGCACCGAGGCCGTGGTGCGCGACCTGCCGTCCCTCGACCTGGCCCACCCGCTGCCCGAGGCACCCTGGTTCACCGAGCCTGCCTGGTCGGCGCGTCGGGTTCTCGTGCACGTCATCGCGGAGACCGCGCAGCACGCAGGCCACGCGGACATCCTCCGGGAGACGATCGACGGTCAGAAGTCGATGGGCTGAGCGTTCGTCCTCGCGTGGCCGGGTGAGTGTCGGTGGTCTGTGCTGTGATGCCCTCGTGTTGGTGAACGCGGTGGTGGAGACCTCGGCCGCGGTCGGTGCCACCCGCTCGCGCAAGGCGAAGTCGGCGGCGCTGGCCGCGCTGCTGCGGCAGTGCTCCGTCGAGGAGGTCGCTCCGGCAACGGCCTGGCTCTCGGGGGAGCCGCTGCAGGGCCGGATCGGGGTCGGGTGGCGCACGCTGTCCGGGGCCCGTTCCTCGCCCGCCGACTCTCCGTCGCTGCAGGTCGCGGAGGTCGACTCGCTGCTGACCTCCCTCGCCGAGACGTCCGGGGCAGGCTCGGCCCGCCGCCGGTCCGAGCTGCTCG
>NZ_JACBXB010000125.1 GCF_013870575.1 Pseudonocardia pini | reverse complement strand
TTCCTGCAGGAGGTTCGCCATCCGACGGACGTCGGCGGAGCGGTTGGTGCCCGCCCCGTGCAGCAGGGCGGGGTTGAAGAACGCGGCGTCGCCCTTGGCCAGCGGGAGCTGGACGTGGTGCTCAGCGAAGAAGTCCTGGAAGTCCCGGTGCTCGGCCACGAGGTAGCCGTGCGAGTACTTCTGGGAGTGCGGCAGATAGAGGGTGGGTCCGGTCTCCACGGGCATGTCGCAGTGCGCGACCGCGCCCTGCAGCGTCAGCGCGGGGGTGAGCGCGTGCTGGTGCGCCGGGTAGCGCGCGGCGCCCGCCGGGGACATGAACCCGAGGTGGTAGTCGCGGTGCGGCGACTGCGCCTTCCCGCCCGGGTTGACGACGTTGACCTGGCTCGTGACCTGGTAGGCCGGGCCGAGCCAGGCCTCGCTGACCAGCGCGAGGACGTCGTTGGCGTAGTACTCGGCGAACGTGTCCGGGTCGGCGACGGCGAGCTTCTCCAGCGCGTTCCAGATCCGGTCGTTGGCCCCCGGCGCGGCGAAGTGGTCGCCCACCGCGGTGCCCGCGGCCTTCTGGTCGGCGATGATCCGGAAGAAGGCCTCGGTCGCCCGGTCGACGATCCCGTGGTCCGGGAAGGCGTTCTCGAGGACGACGATCCCGGGGCCCTCCAGCAACGCGCGCACCAGCTCGGCCTGGATCTCACGACGCGGGCCGGAACGCAGGACCTCCGCCGGGTACACGGTGACCCCGGAGCGGATCTCGGCGTGCGGGAAATCGGCCGGGTCCGTCCGCTGCCCCACGACGGCGCGCAGGACCTCGACCTGGGCGTCCGCCGGGTCGAGCCATGCGGGTGCACGGCGAGCGGAACGCGTCATCGGGATCCTCCGGAAGGGTCTTTAAAGCGCTTCAAGTACGAGTATGGTGCGGGGTGGCGGATGATCGTGTCAAGGAGGTGGTCGTGGCGTCCTCACCCGGGAGACGCGTGCGGTTGGACGACGTCGCCGCCGCCGTGGGGGTCTCGCCCGCCTCGGTGTCGCTGGTGCTGCGCAGCGCCCCGGGCCCGAGCGCCGAGACCCGCGCGAAGGTCCTCGAGGCGGCGCAGCGGCTCGGCTACCGCCCGGACCGGGCCGCGAGCCTGCTGGCGAGTCGGCGCAGCCGCCTGGTGGGCCTGCTGATCGACGTCCGCAGCTCCTTCCACGCCGACGTCGCCGAGCACCTGCAGGACGCCGCCGAGGAACGGGGCTACGACGTCGTCCTCTCCACGATCACCCGCCGCCGCGGCCAGGCGCGCGCGGTCGAGACGCTGGTGGACTCGCGCTGCGAGGCGCTCGTGCTGATCGGCCCGGAGGCGCCGCAGCCGGAGCTGGAGCAGCTCGCGGGCACGGTCCCGCTCGTGGTGCTCTGCCGCAGGCTCGACGGGGCCCGCGGCCCGGACGTCGTCCGTACGGCGGACGAGGCGGGTACCGCCCTGGCCGTGGACCACCTGCACCGCTTGGGGCACAGCGCGATCACCTACGTCGACGGCGGCGTGGGCACCATCGCCGAGGACCGCCGCGACGGGTACGAGCGGGCGATGGCTGAGCGCGGGCTGGTGGCGCGGGTGCTGCCCTCGACGGACTCGACCGGCCCGACCGGCACCGAGAGCACCGGCATCGCGGCGGCCGAGGCGCTGGTGGCGGCGGGGGAGCTGCCCACGGCGGTGGTCGCCTTCAACGACCGCACCGCCGTCGGCCTGCTCGACGCCCTGTCCCGCGCCGGGATCTCCGTGCCGGACGACGTGTCGGTCGTCGGGTACGACGACGAGCCGCTCGGTCGCCTCGCCCACATCGGCCTCACCACGGTCGGCCAGGACACCGCCGCCCTCACCTCCCGCGCGCTCGACGCCGTGGTCGCGCGGCTGGACGGAGACCGGGAGAGCGCGGGGCCCGAGGTGGTGCTGGATCCCTATCTCGCGGTTCGTCGGACGACCGGGCCGCCGCGTTCTTGATCGCACGTTTCGTGCTCTCAGCGCGGCAAGATCGCGAGATGTGTGCAGTGAGCGCGGTCGGTGCCGCGCTGACTGCACACTTCTCGCGATCATGGCCGGGCGCCTGCACCATGATCAGCGAAAGCGTGCGCTCAGCGCGGTCGACACCACGCTGAGCGCACGCTTTCGGTGATCTTGCAGCGCTGAGAGCACGAAACGTGCAAAGCCCCCCGCGCCAGGGATCAGCGCTTCAGCTCGTGCGCCAGCTCCTCGAGCTCCTGACCACCCGCCATCTCGGCGGTGAGCTCCTCCAGCGAGACCTCGGCGCGCTTCTTGTCCAGCACCCGGCGCCCCAGCTTCAGGATGATGAAGTGGTCCCCGACCATGTAGGCGTGGTGCGGGTTGTGCGTGATGAACACGACGCCGAGCCCCGCGTCCCGCGCGGCGGCGGTGTACTTGAGCACCACACCGGACTGCTTCACGCCCAGCGCGGCGGTGGGCTCGTCGAGGATCAGCACCCGCGCACCGAAGTACACGGCCCGCGCGATCGCCACACACTGGCGCTGGCCGCCGGAGAGCGTGCCGATCGGCTGGTTGATGTCCTTGACGTGGATGCCCATCTTCTTCAGCTCGGAGTCCGCGATGTCGCGCATCGCGGGGATGTCGAGCGGGGCGCCCGGGAACTTCCCCTTCTTCAGCTCGGAGCCGAGGAAGAAGTTGCGCCACACCTCCATCAGCCCGACGACGGCGAGGTCCTGGTAGACCGTCGCGATCCCGTGGTCGAGGGACTCGCGGGGGGAGGAGAAGTGCACCTCCTCGCCGTCGACCCGGAGCCTGCCCTCGGTGTGCGGGTGCAGCCCGGAGATGATCTTGATCAGCGTCGACTTGCCGGCGCCGTTGTCCCCGAGGACGCAGGTGACCTCTCCGGCGTTGACGGTCAGGTTGACGCCCTCGAGGGCGCGGATCGCGCCGTAGGCCTTGCCGACGTCCTCCATCTGGACGAGGGGCTTGCCGACCTCGAGGTCGGACGCGGCGTGTTCGGCGATCGTGTCAGTCATCAGGTTCTCCTATTTCCGACGCGAGGCCGAGTTCTTGACGTACAGGTTCACCAGCACCGCCAGCAGCAGCATGACGCCGAGGAAGGTCTTGAACCAGTTGGGGTCCCAGCCGGCGTAGACGATGCCCTGGGTGGTCATGCCGAAGATGAAGGCACCGATGGCGGACCCGAGGGCGGAGCCGAAGCCGCCGGTGAGCAGGGCGCCGCCGACGACCGCGGCGACGATGTAGATCAGCTCGTTGCCGACGCCGAGCCCGGCCTGGACGCTGGCGAAGTTGAACAGCAGGTGCTGGCCGAGGAACCAGGCCATCAGCCCGACGCCCATGAACAGCCCGATCTTGACCTTGGCGACCGGGACGCCGACCGCGCGGGCCGAGTCCTGGTTGCCGCCGACGGCGAAGATCCAGTTGCCGGTCTTGGTGCGCAGCAGCAGCCAGGTGGCGGCGAGCATGAACAGGATCCACCACAGGACGCTGATCTTGAGGTTGATGAAGCCGAGCGGGATGTCGGAGGCGAAGATCGCCTTGGCCGAGTCGAACCCGTCCATGTCCGAGATGTTCGTGGTCGCCACGGTGCCGGTGACCAGCTTGGTGACACCGAGGTTCACACCTTGGAGGACGAAGAACGTCGACAGGGTGATCAGGAACGACGGCAGCTTGGTCTTGACCAGCAGCCACCCGTTGAGGAACCCGATCGCCAGCGAGATCGCGAGCGCGACGATCACGCCGACCCACACGTTGAGCGAGAACTGGTAGGCGATCATCGCCGAGGCCAGCGCGGAGGCGGTCACCGCGACGCCGGACGAGAGGTCGAACTCGCCACCGATCATCAGCAGCGCGACGCCGAGGGCGACGATGCCGATGGTCGAGCTGGCGTACAGCACGGTGGAGAGCGCCTCGGCGCTGCGGAAGGGCGGGGCGATCGCGAAGAAGAAGATGAAGATCGCCACGGCGGCGGCGAACGCGCCGATCTCGGGCCGCCCGAGCACACGGGCACCCAGTGATCGCTGCACGCGGACGGGCTCGAGCTTCGCGCTGGACTCGGTGGGTGGGGACGGCGGGGTCGCGACGGGTGAGCTCATTCGGTGCTCCAACGGCCTGGGTGTGTCGAGGGTGGACCCCGGGGCGGCCGGTCCTCTCGGATCGGGCCGGCCGCCCCGGGTCAGCGCGTCAGCGCTTATTCGCGGTGGTGTAGGGCAGGATCTGGTCGATGTTGGTGCTGTCGACGAGGGACGGACCGGTCAGCGTGGGCTGACCGCCACCGATGTCGTTGCCGTTGCTCAGGTTCAGCCACAGCGACTCGACGGCCATGTAGCCCTGGACGTAGGGCTGCTGGTCGACCGAGAACTGGACCTGCCCGTCCTGGATCGCCTTCGCCACGTCCTGGTTGAGGTCGAACGTGATGATCTTCGGCTTGTTCGGCGAGCTCTGCTCGGCCTGCAGCGCGGCCTGGGCGATCGGCGCACCCAGCGTCACGACGTGGGTGATGGACGGGTCCTGCGCCAGCTTCGCGGTGATGGTCTGCTGGACCGACGGCAGGTCGGCACCGTTGACCTGCAGGTTCTCCGTGTTGGCGAAACCGCTCTTCACGCCCGCGCAGCGGGCCTCGAGCGCGACCGAGCCCTGCGCCTGGATGATGCAGAGGGTCTTGCCGCCGCCCTCGGCGGTGATCTTCTGGCCGACGGTCTGGCCCGCGAGGGTCTCGTCCGAGCCGAAGTACATCTTGGCGCCGGCGTCCTTGTACTCGTCGATGCCCTGGTTGAAGGCGACGACCGGGATGCCCGCGTCGGCGGCCTTCTTCGCCACCGGGACGACGGCGTCGGCGCTGGAGAGGGTGACCGCGAGCCCGTCGACCTTGGAGTCGATGGCGTTCTGCACCAGGGTCGCCTGGTCCGGCCCGTTCTCGTTGTTCGAGTACTTCAGGTCGATCCCGTGGGTGGCCGCGGCGTCCTGGGCGCCCGCGCGGATCTTGTCCCAGAAGGTGTCACCCGCCTGCTCGTGGGTGACCATCGCGATGACGTAGTTCTTGCCGCCGGTGACCGCGCCACCGCCGGAGGCGGCCTCGCCGCCCGAGGTCGTCTGCGCGCCGCCCGAGCTGCTGCATCCCGCGGCGACCAGTGCGGCACCCGCGAGCGCTGCCGCGAGGGCGATCGTCCGCTTACCGGTACGGAACATCGTTGTCCTTTCCGAACATCTCTTCGATGAGTGTGGTGCGGTCTGCCGTGGGTGTCAGAGCAGCCGAACCGCGGCGTCGACGGCCCCCGCGACGTCGTCATCCGGTGGGTAGAGCAGCGACCGGCCGACGACCAGTCCCTGCACCGTGGGCAGGGCGAGTGCCTTGCTCCAGCGGGCGAGGGTGGCCTCCTGGTCGTCCGCCACCTCGCCGCCGAGGATGAGTGCGGGCAGCGTGGTCGCCGCCATCGCACGTTCCATGTCCTCGACGATGGGCACCTTCAGCCAGGTGTAGGCCGAGGTGGTGCCCAGGCCCGCGGCGACGGTCATCGCCCGGGTCATGGCGTCGGCCGTGAGCTCGTTGTGCACCCTGCCGTCGACCCGACGGGACAGGAACGGCTCGACCATCGCCATCAGTCGGTGTCCCGCGAGCTCGGACACCGCACGCCCGCAGGACTCGAGCGTCGAGACGCTGTGCGCGTCGTCGGCGTCGATGCGGACCAGCATCTTGCCGCCCTCGAAGCCCGCCGCGGCGATGCTCGCGGCGTCGTAGGCGGTGAAGCGGTCGTCGATCTCGAACGCGGTGCCCGCCAGGCCGCCGCGGTTCATCGAGCCGATGACGACCTTGTCGTCCAGCGCGCCGAGCAGGAGGAGGTCCTCCAGTACGTCGGGCGTGCCGAGCACCCCGTTGACGCCGGGGCGGGACAACGCGAGCGCGAGCCGGTCGAGCAGATCGGCGCGGTCCGCCATCGCGAACGGCCGGTTCCCGGCGGCGAGCGCGCCGCGGGCGGGATGGTCGGCCGCCACCATCATCAGTCGGCCGTGCTCGCCCAGGAGCGAGCCGGGCCTGCGCCGGTTCGCGGCGGCCTCGGCCACCGCGTCCGGGCGGCGCGCCCGGGTGCGTACGAGGTCCGTCAGGACCGCCTCACGCACTGTGCCGACCAACGGGTCGACCACAGGGTCTCACGAGCCGCATCGCCACGAGGTCCCTCCGCCGGAGCCCGGTCGGCAACCGTTGCCGTCCGGTGTGATCGAATTCGTTGTGACTCCGAACACCGCGATAGGTGTACGCTTCTCTGGGCAGTACGTCAACACTTTGTCCTGACATAGTTTGTCAGGACATGGAGAGGGGTAGTGGCGCGTGGACCGAATGGGCGGCGGAGCGTTGGTCCCGGACGTCACACTCGATCGCACCAGTCCCGTTCCGCTGTACTTCCAGGTCGCGACCCGGTTGCAGCAGCAGATCGAGGAGGGCGACATCCCCGTCGGGAGCAGGCTCGAGAACGAGGTCGAGCTCGCGGACCGGCTCGGCGTCTCCCGGCCGACGATGCGCCGCGCCATCTCCTACCTGGTCGAACGCGGGATGCTGATCCGCAAGCGCGGCGTGGGCACCCAGGTCGTGCACCCGAAGGTCCGGCGCCCGGTCGAGCTCACGAGCCTGTACGACGACCTGCTCAAGAGCGGGCAGTCGCCGCGGACCGAGATCCGTGAGTTCGAGGTGCGGCCCGCCCCGGACCAGATCGCCGAGGCGCTCGGCCTCCCCTTCGGCTCCGAGGTGACCTGGATCGAGCGACTGCGCTACGCCGGGGACGAGCCCCTCGCCCTGATGCACAACGCCGTCCCGGTCGACCTGCTGCGGCTGCGCCGCGAGGACCTCGAGCGCAGCGGCCTCTACGACCTGCTGCGGGCCGCCGGGCTCGTGCCGCGGATGGCCAACCAGGTCGTCGGCGCCCGCTCCGCCACGGCGGCCGAGGCGCGCATCCTCGACGAGACCCGCGGTGCCCCGCTGCTCACCATGACCCGCACCGCGTGGGATGCGGCGGGCAAGGCGGTGGAGTACGGCTCGCACCTCTACCGGGCCTCCCGCTACTCCTTCGAGCTGAACCTGACCTCCTGACCCCGGCGGCGGTTGTGACCTGCGTCGGGAGCGGAAACGACTGACCCGTCGCCGCCGTTGGACAGGCGAGAGACTTTCCACGGAGGGAACGGCATGGGTGAGCTGGTGCGGGCGCGTCTGCGGCTGCTGCGGGACGAGTACGTCTCGGCGGTGAACGAGGCGGTCGCGGAGGGCCGGGACGACATGGTGGCGCGCCTCGTCGCGGACTACCCGGACGCCGCGCTCCGCGTGATCACCGAGCTGGAGGGCAGCAACGCGGCCTGAGCGCGTCACGGGTGACTTTTGCGTGACGGCTGGGCCGCGTCGGGCAGCGTCCGACCCGTCGGCATGACACGGTCGACGGGTGCGGAGAACTGCGCTGGTCGGCTTGCTGCTGCTCGCCCTCGTGGCGGGCTGCACCGCGCAGCCGACACCCCCACCCGTCGAGACGCCGGTGGGGGAGGGCACGCCGACCGCCGTGCTGTCGCCGAGCACGACGCCGAGTCCCCCACCGACCACGCCCGCCCTCCCGCCCGGGCTCACCCAGGCGGACGTCGACGCGGGGCTGCTGAGCCGGGACGTGCCGCAGTCCGGGAGCGGGAACCTCGTCCCGGTGCCGGGCTCCACGCCCGCCCCGGGCCCTGGTCCGGTGCGCACCGTCCGGGTCGAGGTCGAGGAGGGCGTGCCCGTCGACGGCGAGCGCTTCGCCACCTTCGTCCTCGGCGTGCTGAACGACCCCCGCAGCTGGGGTGCGGGCGGCGCGATGTCCTTCGCGCGCACCGACTCCGCCGATGTCGACATCCATCTCGTCCTGGCCACTCCGGACACCTCGCGTCGACTGTGCCGCCCGTTGGAGACCTACGGGAAGCTGTCCTGCCGCACCGGGGACCGGGCGGTCCTCACGCACTACCGCTGGGTGAACGCCACCGAGGAGTACGCCGCCGACCCCACGGCATACCGGCGCTACGTCGTCAACCACGAGGTCGGGCACGCCCTGGGCCACGGACACCAGCGGTGCCCCGGCCCGGGGCGGCCCGCCCCCGTGATGCAGCAACAGACCCTGGGCCTCGACGGCTGCGCGCCGAACAGCTGGCCCTACCCCTGAATGACGCGATGAGCGAGCGGCACTCTCGCTCACTAGGTCTGAGCGAGAGTGCCGTTCGCTCGTCAGCCCTGGGGGGCCGCCGGGATGGCGTCCGGCGGCACGGGTGACTCCGGTGTGTTCAGGTCGGTGACCGGGGCGTCGCCGTTGTTCGTGGTCCGGACGCCGGTGAGCTGCTTGGTCGTCTGGCCCGTGACCTGCGTGATCTTCACGCCCGCGATCCCGCCGTGCTTGTCCGCGGCGAACCGGTAGGGCGCCAGCCACGGCCCCTCCATCGCCTTCCCGTCCCGCTCGACGGCCTCGACGAGGGTCTGCCGGGTCGGGTCCTGCCCCGCGGCCTGCAGGGTCTGGACGAACGCGTAGGCCTGGGACATGCCGTAGATCCGGTAGTTGGACAGCGCCCCGCCGTCCCCGTTCGCCTGCCAGATCTTCGCGAACTCCGCGGTCCACGGGTCCGCCGGGTTGTCCGCCCGCGGCAGGTACTCGGTCGTGATCATGCCCTCCAGCAGCGAGGTGTCGGTGACCGCGCCCTGGGAGAAGCGGCCGAGCAGCGACCCGACGAGCACCGGGTCGGCGCCGATGTTGGAGTACACCCACTGCGGCTTGTAGTTCAGCCGCTGGCCCTGCAGCTGGGTGAGCGCGGTGTACGAGGGGACGTTGAACCCGATCACCAGGTCGGCGCCGGAGGCCTGCAGCGCGGCCATCTGCGGGCCGATGTCGGTGTTGCCCGGGGTGTAGCGCTGGGCGTTCACGATCTGCTTGTCCAGGTACCGGCGGGCGCCGAGCTCGGCGTCGCGGCCCAGGTCGTCGTCCTGCAGGAACAGGCCGACCTTCGCCTGCGGGTAGGTCTTGGCGATGTAGTCACCGATGATCTTCGCCTCGACCTCGTAGTCCGGCTGCCAGCCGAAGGTCATCGGGTTCTTGTCCGGCTGGTCCCACAGCAGCGAGCCCGAGGACACGAACAGGTCGGGCACCTTCTCCGCGTTGAGGAAGTCCAGCACGGCGCTGTGCGTGGGGGTGCCGAGCCCGCCGAGGACGGCGAACACCTGGTCCTGCAGCACCAGCTCGTTCACGACCTGGCTGGTCTGGGTGGGGTTGTAGGCGTCGTCGCGGAAGATGTAGTCGATCCGCCTGCCGTTCACGCCGCCCTTCGCGTTGACCCAGTCGAAGTAGGCCTTCGCGCCGGTGGGGATCTCGCTGTAGCCCGGCGCGGCGACCCCGGTCAGCGGGAAGTGCGCGCCGACCTTCACCGAGTCGGCGGTGAGCCCGGTCGTCGCCCCGGGATCGGAGCCGCCGCCCGAGCCACCCTCGGCGGGCCTGCCGCCCGCCCCGCAGCCCGCGAGCACCAGCGCCACCCCGACGGCCATCGCCGCGAGTGCACGCCCCCGTCCTGACCTGCCCATTCAGGGCCTCCCTTCGTCCGACGTCGATGTGGTCCGGCGCGCCGCCAGGCGGCTCCGGACCGTGCCCACGACCCCGCCGGGGGCGACGAGCATGACCACCACGAGCACCGCGCCGTAGACGAACGGGGCGAGCTGGGCGGACTGGACGTCCGTCAGCCCGGCCGACGCGCCCAGGTTCGTCACGCCCGGCGGCAGGAACACCAGCAGCGCACTGCCCAGCACCGCGCCGAGCAGGCTGCCGAGCCCGCCCACCACGACGGCGGTGAGCAGCCCGATCGAGAGCACGATGGTGAAGCCGGAGGGGGCGGCGAG
>NZ_JACBXB010000124.1 GCF_013870575.1 Pseudonocardia pini | reverse complement strand
CCGACGCCACACGCAAGACCCTCGCCGTCGCCCTCGGCTGGGCCGCGCTCAACGGCGTCGCCCTCGCCGGGACGAGGCGGGGGTAGGCGTCCGACCCTGCTCCCGGGACGACTACCTGCCCGAACGGCCGGTCTCGGGGCCCGACCTGCGGGTACACCCGGTCTGGCGATGTGAGGAGTTCGACCTCCACCGGCGCGGCGCGTCGGTTAGCTTCACCACGCACAGTGTCGCATCGTGACGCTCCCTGCCGCGTCCCGGCGACCACACGGGGCACAATCCCCACCAAGCGCCATGGTTGTCTGCTAGCGAGGAGATCGTGTGACTGACGTCGAGGGTCCGCCCGGGATGCGGATCGGTGTCGTGGCGGAGACCGCGAAGTCGGAGACGCGGGTCGCCGCGACACCGGAGACCGTGAGGAAGCTGATCGGGCTGGGGTACGCCGTCACCGTGCAGGCGGGCGCGGGCGTGCGGGCCGGGTTCGAGGACTCCGCCTTCGCCGAGGCGGGCGCGGAGATCGCCGAGGGCCCGGTGTGGGACGCCGAGATCGTGCTGACCATCAACGCCCCCGAGCCGGACGAGATCGAGAAGCTCCAGCCGGGCTCGGCCCTCGTCGCGATGCTGGCGCCCCGCTTCGAGCCGGAGCGGGTCGCGGCGCTGGCCGAGCGCGGCGTCACGGCGATGTCGATGGACGCCGTGCCGCGGATCTCGCGCGCACAGTCGTTGGACGTGCTGAGCTCGATGGCCAACATCGCCGGCTACCGCGCGGTGATCGAGGCGGCGCACTCGTTCGGCCGCTTCTTCACCGGCCAGGTCACCGCGGCCGGCAAGGTCCCGCCCGCGAAGGTGCTGGTCGCGGGGGCCGGGGTGGCCGGGCTGGCCGCGATCGGCGCGGCGAAGAGCCTCGGCGCGATCGTGCGGGCGACCGACCCGCGGCCGGAGGTCGCCGACCAGGTCAGGTCCCTGGGCGGCGAGTACCTGGCCGTGGAGGTCGAGCAGGAGGCGAGCACCGACGGGTACGCGAAGGCGACCTCGGAGGACTACGACCGCCGCGCCGCGGAGATCTACTCCGAGCAGGCCGCGGACGTCGACATCGTCATCACCACCGCGTTGATCCCGGGCAGGCCCGCGCCGAAGCTGCTGACCGCGGAGCAGGTCGCCTCGATGAAGCCGGGCAGCGTGATCGTGGACATGGCCGCGGCCCAGGGCGGCAACGTGGCCGGGACCGTGGCGGGGGAGGTCGTGACGACCGACAACGGCGTCACGCTGATCGGGTACACCGACCTGCCCGGCAGGCTGCCCGCGCAGGCCTCGCAGCTCTACGGCACCAACGTCGTCAACCTGCTCAAGCTGCTCACGCCGGAGAAGGACGGGCAGCTCACGCTGGACCTCGACGACGTCGTGCAGCGCGGGCTGACCGTGGCGCACGCGGGGGAGACGTTGTGGCCCCCGCCCGAGGTGTCGGTCAGCGCGCCCGCGCAGCCGGCCGCGGCGGCGCCGGTGGAGCCGCAGGAGCCGAAGAGGCCCTCGCGGTTCCGGCACGTGATCGGGCTGGCTGCCGGGGTCGCGCTGTTCGCGGTCACCGCCGCCGCGCCGCCCGCGTTGGCCGGGCACCTCACGGTGTTCCTGCTCGCCATCGTGATCGGCTTCTACGTGATCGGGAACGTGCACCACGCCCTGCACACGCCGCTGATGTCGGTCACCAACGCCATCTCCGGGATCATCGTCGTGGGCGCGGTGCTGCAGATCGCCGTGGACGACGCCGTGGTCATGGCCCTCGCCGCGGTCGCGGTCCTGCTGGCGTCCATCAACATCGTCGGTGGCTTCGCGGTGACCCGCCGCATGCTGTCGATGTTCTCCCGGAGCTGAGGCCCGAATGACTGCGAGTTCGTTGACGCTGGCGGCCTACCTGGTCGCCGCCCTGTTGTTCGTGGTGAGCCTCGCCGGGCTGTCCCGGCACGAGACCGCACGGGCGGGTGTCGGGTTCGGCATCGCCGGGATGGCGATCGCGCTGGTCACCGTGGTGGTCACCGCCCTGGGCGCGGCGAGCACCCTGGGCATCGTGCTGCTCGTCGTCGCCGTGCTGGTGGGTGCGGCGATCGGGCTGTGGCGGGCCCGCGTGGTCGAGATGACCGGGATGCCCGAGCTGATCGCGCTGATGCACAGCTTCGTCGGCCTGGCCGCGGTGCTGGTCGGCTGGAACGGCTACCTCGAGCCCGGGGCGCTCGACCCGGCGCTGGAGGGCATCCACCACGGCGAGGTCGTGGTCGGGGTGTTCATCGGCGCCGTCACCTTCACCGGGTCGATCATCGCGTACCTCAAGCTGTCGGCGAAGATCGCGTCGGCGCCGCTGACGCTGCCGGGCAAGAACGTGCTCAACCTGGGCGCGCTGGTGGCGTTCGTGGTGCTCACGGTGTTCTTCGTGATCTCCCCGTCGGTCTGGCTGCTGGTCGCGGTCACGGTGCTGGCGCTGCTGCTCGGGCTGCACCTGGTGGCGTCGATCGGGGGCGGGGACATGCCCGTGGTGGTGTCGATGCTCAACAGCTACTCCGGGTGGGCGGCGGCCGCGTCGGGCTTCCTGCTGTCGAACGACCTGTTGATCATCACCGGCGCGCTGGTGGGGTCGAGTGGTGCGTACCTGTCGTACGTGATGTGCAAGGCGATGAACCGCTCGTTCATCTCGGTGATCGCGGGTGGCTTCGGCGCGCCCTCGTCGTCGGGCGGGGCGGAGGTGACCGGCGAGCACACGGAGGTCGACGCGGCCTCGGTGGCCGACGCGCTGTCCGCCGCCCGGTCCGTGGTGATCACCCCCGGCTACGGCATGGCGGTGGCCCAGGCCCAGTACCCGGTCGCCGAGCTGACGCGGCGGCTGCGGGAGTCCGGCGTCGAGGTGCGGTTCGGGGTGCACCCGGTCGCGGGGCGGCTGCCCGGGCACATGAACGTGCTGCTCGCCGAGGCCCAGGTCCCGTACGACATCGTGCTCGAGATGGACGAGATCAACGACGACCTGGCCGAGACCGACGTCGTCCTCGTGATCGGGGCCAACGACACGGTCAACCCGGCCGCGGCCGAGGACCCGACCAGCCCGATCGCCGGCATGCCGGTGCTGAAGGTGTGGGAGGCCGGGCAGGTGGTCGTGTTCAAGCGGTCGATGGCCGCGGGCTACGCGGGCGTGCAGAACCCCCTGTTCTTCCGCGAGAACACCCGGATGCTGTTCGGCGACGCGAAGGACCGCGTCGAGGACATCGTCGCCGCCCTGAAGGCCACCGCACCCACCTCCTGACGGCGGCTCGGCAGGCTCTCCGAGTCCTCAGCGGGCTCGCCCCGGCCGCACGAGCCGTCCGCGACGGCCGGCGCGTACGACGCGCCGGCCTTCGTCGGTTTCCTGCTGCCCGCGCTCCTCGCCGTCCTGTCCTCGGTGGCGGGCCACCCGCTCACAGCGACAGGACGAGGAGCCGAGCGGTTCGGTTCCGGTCGGTGGGACGGGGACTCACCGCGGGCCTGCCGGGTCGTTAGCGTCCCTCGCGGAACGGCGCCCGCCGACCGACACCGCCGAGGAGGGAGGCCCCATGCCCGCTGCGACGGCCATCGACGTCCACGCGCACTACCTGGGTACCGATCTGCCCGCGCCCACGGGGCGCGCCCCGCACCTCGTCGTCGACGGGGACGGGAAGGGGCGCATCGTGCAGGGCGGGTCGACCTTCCGGGCGGTCACCGCGACCCTCTGGGACGTCGACCGCAGGCTCCGGGAGCTGGACGAGGCCGGAGTCTCCCACCAGGTGATCTCGCCGGTGCCCGTGACGATGGAGCACGCCTGGTCCGCCGAGGCGGACCCCGCCTACGCCGCGGCGGTGAACGACTCCGTCGCGGCGGCGTGCGGCCGGTCCGCGGGGCGGCTCATCGGGCTCGGGTGCCTCCCGACGGCCGACATCGACGCCGCGGTCCGCGAGCTCGACCGCTGCCTCGGGCTGGGGCTGCGGGGCATCGAGATCGGTACCCGGATCGGTACCCGGATCGGCATGCTGGACCTGGACGACCCGGCCCTCGACCCGCTCTGGGCGGCCTGCGAGCGGACCGGTGCCGCGGTGTTCGTGCACCCGATCCTCGGCGGGCAGGGCGTGGTCCGCCGGTCGGGGCAGCCCTTCGACCTCGGGCTCGGGATGCTCGCGGACACGGCCATCGCCGCGTCGTCGCTGGTCTTCGGGGGTGTCCTGGAGAGGTACCCGAACCTGCGCGTCGCGCTGGCTCACGGGTGTGGCGCCTTCCCGTGGGCGTACCCGCGGCTGCGCGCCGCGGCGGGCCTCGGCGGCGGGTCCCCGGAGCTCTGGGACGCGCTGGCCCGCAGGCTCTACGCGGACACCCTGGTGCTCGACGACGAGCACCTGCGGCTGCTGGCGCACCGCTTCGGCGTGGAGAAGCTGCTGCTCGGCAGCGACGCCCCGTTCTTCCCCGACCAGCTGCGCCTGTCGATGGAGTCGATCGACGCGGCCCGCAAGTCCGGGGCCCTGCCCGTCGAGGCGGGGCCCGATCTGCTCGCCCGCAACGCGCTCGGGTTCCTCGGGCTCACGCACCTGCCCTGACCGCACCACCCACACCGAAGGACGACGCTCATGCCTCTCACGGAGGAGAACCCGGTCGAGGACCCCGGTGTCCGGCAGGCCGCCGACCGCCTGCTCGCCGCCGCGCGGACGCGGACGCCGTGTGCGCCCGTGCGGGACGTGCTGCCGGACGGCACCGCAGAGACCGCGTACGCCGTGCAGAACATCCTGACCGCGGACGCTCTCGCCGCGGGGCGCCGGATCGTCGGCCGCAAGGTCGGCCTGACCTCGCCCGCGGTCCAGCAGCAGCTCGGCGTGGACCAGCCGGACTTCGGTGTGCTCTTCGCCGACACGGCGGTGCCCGACGGCGGGGTCGCGGACTCGGCGGCGCTGCTGCAGCCCAAGGTCGAGGCGGAGATCGCCTTCGTGCTCTCCGCGGACCTCGACGCCCCGGACCTCGACGCCGCGGCGGTCCGTGCGGCGACCGAGCACGTCGTCGCCGCCCTGGAGATCGTGGACAGCCGGATCGCCGGATGGGACATCACGTTCGCGGACACCGTGGCGGACAACGCGTCGAGCGCGATGTACGTGCTGGGCCCGCGGCAGGTTCCGCTCGCCGGGCTCGACCTGACCGAGGTGCGGATGGAGCTGGTGGACGCGGTGGGGGACATCGTGAGCAGCGGGACGGGGGCGGCCTGCCTCGGCGATCCCGTGACGGCCGTGCTCTGGCTGGCCCGTACCTGCCGCGACCTGGGCTCGCCCCTGCGCGCGGGCGAGGTCGTGCTGTCCGGTGCGCTGGGGCCGATGGTCCCCGCCGCCGCGGGCGCTCGCTACACGGCGACGCTCTCCACCCTGGGCTCCGTCTCGGTCGCATTCTCCGACCCGGGCACCGCCACGACGGACCGACGCTCCGTGGGCGTCACGGCCGGATAGGACACGAGGAATGAAGACGAAGGTCGCGATCGTCGGGTCCGGGAACATCGGGTCCGATCTGATGATGAAGGTCATCCGCTTGTCGGAGACGTTGGAGATGGGGGCGATGGTGGGTATCGACCCGGCCTCCGACGGGCTGGCCCGGGCTGAGCGGCTCGGCTACGCCACGACCGCCGAGGGTGTGCGGGGTCTGGTGGAGCTGCCGGTGTTCGACGAGATCGGGGTGGTGTTCGACGCCACCTCGGCCAAGGCGCACGTCGCGAACGCGGCCTTGTTGGAGCCGTACGGGAGGATCCTGGTGGATCTCACCCCGGCGGCGATCGGGCCGTTCGTGGTGCCCGCGGTGAACCTGGCCGAGCACGCCACCGCGCGCAACGTGAACATGGTGACCTGCGGTGGGCAGGCGACGATCCCGATGGTCGCCGCGGTCTCCCGGGTGACCGAGGTGCCCTACGCGGAGATCGTCGCCTCGATCGCGTCGAAGTCCGCGGGGCCGGGGACGCGGGCCAACATCGACGAGTTCACCGAAACCACGTCGAAGGCCGTCGAGGTCGTCGGCGGGGCCCGCCGCGGGAAGGCGATCATCGTGCTGAACCCGGCCGAACCGCCGATGATCATGCGGGACACCGTGCTGTGTCTCGCGGCGGGCGGTGACCCGGACGAGATCAAGGACTCGGTGGCGCGGATGCACGCCGAGGTGTCGGAGTATGTGCCCGGCTACCGGCTCAAGCAGCAGGTCCAGGTCGACCCGGTCCCCGACGACGAACCCCTGGGCACCCTGATCGGGGACGCCCCCCGTCCCCGCTGGCGGGTGTCGGTGTTCCTCGAGGTCGAAGGGGCGGCGCACTACCTGCCCTCCTACGCGGGCAACCTGGACATCATGACCTCGGCGGCGCTGCGCACCGCCGAGCAGCTCGCCGCCGCGGCCGACACCGAGAAGGCAGGGGTGGCCTGATGGGCGAGCAGCCCGTGCTCTACGTGCAGGACGTGACCCTGCGAGACGGCATGCACGCCGTCCGACACCGGATGACCCCCGACGACGTCAAGGCGATCGCCGCCGCGGTCGACCGGGCGGGGGTGGACGCGATCGAGGTCGCCCACGGCGACGGCCTGGCCGGGGCCAGCCTCACCTACGGCCCCGGCAGCAACACCGACTGGGAATGGATCTCCGCTGCCGCCGAGGTCGTGCAGCACGCCAAGCTCACCACCCTGCTGCTGCCCGGCATCGGGACCATCGAGGAGCTCCGCAAGGCCCACGACCTCGGGGTGGTGTCGGTGCGGGTGGCCACCCACGCCACCGAGGCCGACATCGCGATCCAACACATCGGCCAGGCCCGCGAGCTGGGCATGGACGTGTCCGGGTTCCTGATGATGTCGCACATGGCCCCCGCCGCCGACCTCGCACGGCAGGCGAAGATCATGCAGGACGCCGGGGCGCACTGTGTCTATGTCACCGACTCCGGCGGCAGGCTCACCATGGCAGACGTGCGGGACCGGGTCCGTGCCTACCGCGACGTGCTCGACCCCGACACCCAGATCGGGATCCACGCCCACGAGAACCTGTCGCTGTCGGTGGCCAACTCCGTGGTCGCGGTCGAGGAAGGGGTGACCCGGGTCGACGCCTCCCTGGCCGGGCACGGCGCCGGCGCCGGGAACTGCCCCATCGAGGCGTTCATCGCCGTGGCCGACATCCACGGCTGGAAACACGGCTGCGACCTGTTCGCCCTCCAAGACGCCGCCGACGACATCGTCCGCCCCCTGCAGGACCGCCCCGTGCGCGTCGACCGCGAAACCCTCACCCTCGGCTACGCCGGGGTCTACTCCAGCTTCCTACGCCACGCCGAACACGCCGCCCACCACTACGGCCTCGACACCCGCGCGATCCTCGTCGAGGTCGGCCGCCGCGCCATGGTCGGCGGCCAGGAAGACATGATCACCGACATCGCCCTCGACCTCGCCGCAGCGAAGGGAGACCGAGCCACCGCACCCACCTCCTGACGGCGGCTCCGTCCAGCGGAAAGAGCTGGGCCGGTCGTTGACCACGACCGGGCCCGGCGCTGCACTGGCCCGACGACACCGGAGCGCAACGCCGCGCTCCGCCTCAGGAGGACCAGATGAAGGACGAGATCGTCGAGCCTCCGGGTTCGCATGAGCCGGAGCACGCCAAGACCCCGAAGAAGGCCGCCGCGAGCGGGTGGATCGGCAGCGCGCTGGAGTACTACGACTTCTTCATCTACGCCCAGGCCGCGGCCCTGGTCTTCCCGATCATCTTCTTCCCCTCGGACAACCCGCAGGTCGCCATCGTCGCCGCGTTCGCGACCTTCGGTGTCGGCTACGTGGCCCGCCCGATCGGCGCGTTCGTGCTCGGCCACTGGGGCGACACCCATGGCCGGAAGAACGTGCTGGTCCTCTGCATGCTGTTGATGGGCGCCTCGACCTTCCTGGTCGCCCTGTTGCCCACCTACGACGCGATCGGGGTGTGGGCGCCGATCCTCTTGGTGGCGCTCCGGCTGATCCAGGGCTTCGCGGTCGGCGGGGAGACGGCGTGACCGAAAGCCCCCACAGTGGATGCCTCGGGGCTCGACATGGATCTCATCGTACAGAGGGCAACCCGACACCCACGGTCCTGTGGGCGAACCGTTCGATCGTCATCGAAGTCCCTGCCCCGCAACAGGTAGGCCGCTCTCTGTGAGGGAACCGCGCCCTCCGGGGGCCTCGCTCGGGAGGTGGTCGCCACTTCCGTCGCTTCGGCCCCGGAGGGCAGCACGGTCTCCGCCCGGGCCGCCGGCTCGGTGTTCTCGGCCGCCGGTTCGGTGTGCGGGCGGCGGCCCGGGCGGAGCCCGTGCCGGGCTGTGCCGCCGAAACGACGGAGGTGGCTTGGGGGTGGCGCCCGCGGGCTGCGCGGTCTGTGCGGTCTGTGCGGTCTGCGTGGGTGGGCCGAGGCGCCGATCGGCCGGTTCGAACCGGCAGCAGTAGTGGTGTCGGCAGCTGTAGCGGCAGTTGTAGCGGTGGGTGCGGGAGCCAGGGCCGCGCAGTGGACGCGGCGGGATCGGCGGCGGAGCAGCGAATGGACGGGCGACGCTGGTGGGAGCGAGCGGCAGCAATGGCGGGCAGCAGCGGCAGCGGCACTTGCGGTGGCAGCAGCGGTGGAGGCGGACCGGTCGGGGTGCGGGCGTGGGGCTATCCGGTGAGGGCGTCGAGGCTGACCCGCTGTACTTCGCGGTGGGGGGTGGGGATCCGGCCGATCAGGTCTGGTCGGTGCAGGGCGTGGTCGAAGGAGATCTCCGCCGACGCCAACGCCTCACCGGTCCAGGGCATCGGGGCGGGTAGTTCCTCGCCATGCAGGGTCCGCTCGGGGGTGGTCTTGCGGGCGACCCGCACCCGGGCCTTCGCCACACCGGGGCCGATGTGGTGCACGGTCTGCACCAGGTCCGCGGTGTCCTTGAACCCGCGTTCGGCGGCGAGCCCGCGGGCCTCGATCTCGGCGACGAGGGAGAGTATCCGCGCTTCGATGGCATTATGTGCCCGTTGGGCGTCGGAAATGGCGGTGAGGAGTTCCTCGTCCACTGTTTCCGCCCATCGGGTCATGCCTCGAATTCTACCCGCCCGACTATTCGATGACCCTGCCTAGCAGCGGGGATGCGCTCAGTGGTCGCCTTTCAGGGATGACCGGCGACGCACCTTGAAAGAGCAATGAATTCGAGTCGAAGAATCGCCCGATCCGCCCCCCATAAAAGCCACCTCCGTCGTTTCGGCGGCGGTTCCCGTGCTGCCCTCCGGGGCCGAAAGGACGGAGGTGGCGGGCCCCTCCGGAGCGAGGCCCCCCGGAGGGCGCGGTCCGCACCAAGGAGCACAAGCCCCCTCCCGAGCGAAATCGCAACGGGCATCGCCCGCACCATGAACTCCGAGCCCCAACCCAAGCGACACCCCCAAGGGGCGTCGAGCCTCGACGTTGAGGCAGCGACACCCTCCGGGACGAGGCCCCACAGGACCTCGCCCTCAAGATCGCACGTTTCGTGCTCTCACCGTCGTACCGACAGCACTGAGCGCACCCAACCAGCGATCTTGCCGCGCTGAGAGCACGAAACGTGCACCCGCGCCCGGAACTCCGGGCGGCGGGCCGTCACGCGGGAGCAGTCTCAGTGGGGGACCGGTAGCCCCAGCAGCGCGGCGGCGTTGTCCCACAGGATCGCCTGGGTCGGCCGGGCAGCGAGATCGAGCTGGCGGGCAACGGGAACCACGAGATGCGGAGCCGGCTGGCGGTCGCCGGGGCGGTCGCTCCGCTGCGGTCCACGACGCTGGCCTACGAGCCCGTCCACCCGTGGATCACGGGGATGGGCGTGGCGCACTCATGCCCTCGATCGGCGCGCCGGACCGGTGGCTGCTCGGCGGGGAGCGCCTGACCGTGGGGAACCGCAGCTGGGAGGTCGTGCACACGCCCGGCCACTCCGACGGGCACGTCTGCCTCTGGTCGGCCTCGGACCGGGTGCTGTGCTCGGGCGACCACCTGCTGCAGGTCGTCTCGCCGCCGGTG
>NZ_JACBXB010001246.1 GCF_013870575.1 Pseudonocardia pini | reverse complement strand
GCCGCGACCCGACGTTGGCGGTGCCGTTCGGCGCTGACGTCCCGGAAGGCGACGGCGGTCCGGCCGGGCCGCTCGGGCAGCGCTCGGGTCCGGTAGGCGAACTCCCGGCGCACCCCCGCCACGGGCGCCCAGGTGCAGACCTGTTCGGTGGCACCGTCGTCGAGCAGGCCCAGGGAGTCGGTCGAGAAGCCCTGCGCGAGCTCGAAGGGCGCCGGCATCCCGACCAGGTCGTCGAGGGGACGGCCGCAGAGCGTCACCGCCGCGGCGTTGAGCTGGACGAACAGGCCGTCCTCGTCGACGACGGCCAGGCCGTCCGGCGCGTGGACCGCGAGCTCGGACCATGCGACGGGTGTCGTCACGTCGTGCACCTGACCTCCTCCCGGTCCGTGGGTGTGCCGACAGCA
>NZ_JACBXB010001245.1 GCF_013870575.1 Pseudonocardia pini | reverse complement strand
GGCTGATCTCGACGCGGCGCGGCTTGGCCCGTGCGGCGACCGGGATGGTGATCGCGAGGACCCCGTCCCGGTAGGTCGCGGTGAGCCGCTCGCCGTCGAGGTCGCGGCCGAGCAGGAGCCTGCGGCTGAAGGAGCCGCGCGGGCGCTCCCGGGTCAGCCAGTCCCCGCCCTCGTGCGGCGTGCTGCGCTCGGCGCGCACGGTCAGCGCGTTGCCCTCGACGGTGACGTCGATCGACCCGGGGTCGACGCCGGGGAGGTCGAAGGTCGCGACGAAGTGGTCGTCGAGGCGCTGGATGTCCATCGGCATGCCACTGGGCACACCGGTCGATCCCGCCACCTTGTCCAACAGCCGGACGGCGTCGGCGAAGGGCTCGTAGTTCAGCAGCATCGTGATCTCTCCTCTCGT
>NZ_JACBXB010001244.1 GCF_013870575.1 Pseudonocardia pini | reverse complement strand
CGGCCTGGCCGTCGCCCTCGAACTACCGCTGCTGGTCATCGACGTCCAGCGCGGCGGACCCTCGACGGGGTTGCCGACCAAGACCGAGCAGGCGGATCTGTTGCAGGCCATGTTCGGCCGTAACGGTGAGGCCCCGTTGCCGATCATCGCCCCGCAGTCGCCGGGTGACTGTTTCCATGCCGCCATCGAGGCCGCCGCGATCGCGGTGAAGTACCGCACCCCGGTGATGGTGCTGTCGGACGGTGCGTTGGCGAACGGGTCGGAGCCGTGGAAGGTCCCCGACGCGTCGTCGTTGGAGCAGGTGGATCCGCGGTTCGCGACCGAGGTCAACGCCCCGGACGGGTCCGGGGAGTTCTGGCCGTACCTGCGTGACCCGGAGACCCTGGCCCGGCCCTGGGCCATCCCCGGCACCGCG
>NZ_JACBXB010001243.1 GCF_013870575.1 Pseudonocardia pini | reverse complement strand
GGGTCTCGCCGTCGCCCTGGAGCTGCCGCTGCTGGTGATCGACGTCCAGCGCGGCGGGCCCTCGACGGGGTTGCCGACCAAGACCGAGCAGGCCGATCTGTTGCAGGCCATGTTCGGGCGCAACGGTGAGGCACCCCTGCCGATCATCGCCCCGCAGTCGCCGGGTGACTGTTTCCACGCCGCCATCGAGGCCGCCGCGATCGCGGTGAAGTACCGCACCCCGGTGATGGTGCTGTCGGACGGTGCGTTGGCGAACGGGTCGGAGCCGTGGAAGGTCCCCGACGCGTCCACCCTCGAGACTGTGGATCCGCGGTTCGCGACCGAGGTCAACGCCCCGGACGGGTCCGGGGAGTTCTGGCCGTACCTGCGTGACCCGGAGACCCTGGCCCGGCCCTGGGCCATCCCCGGCACCGCT
>NZ_JACBXB010001242.1 GCF_013870575.1 Pseudonocardia pini | reverse complement strand
GCCGAGGCCTGTGTCGCATTCGCGGCGGAGGCGTTCGGGTCGCTGGACATCCTGGTCGACGACGCGGGGACGAACCCGGCCCACGACCCGATCGTCGACCAGGACCGCGCCCTGTTCCTCGAGCCTGCGCCGCGCCACCACGGCTAGCGCGGCGGGAGGGGCTGGACCGGGCGTGAGCGCAGGTGTTCGTAGACGACCGAGGTGCGCACGTCGGCGACCTCGCGGCGCTCGGTCAGCCGGTCGATGACGAAGACGTAGAGCCCGTTGGTGTCCGGGACGCCGACGTGGATGAGGAAGTCCTCGGTCCCGCTGGTGACGAACAGGCCGAGGACCTCGGGCAGGGTCAGGACCCAGTCGCGGAACGCCTCGATGCGGTCGCGCGAGGGTGGCCGGATGCGGACGGCGATCAGCGCCTGGACGGA
>NZ_JACBXB010001241.1 GCF_013870575.1 Pseudonocardia pini | reverse complement strand
CACCAAGGCGTTACGCCGCCGACGACAGCGGCCCCATCGACGCGAGCGAGCCGCCCTCATGATCAGCAGTTGGGCGCGGGGAAACCGTGCGAGCCGCGGCTGGACGCGCCAAGACAACGATCTTGCTGGCAGACCGGCGCCCGTCACACGCCCCGGTCAACCTCGGATCACCACCGCCGACCACGCGAACCGCGGCTTCGTACGCCGAGGCACCGATCCTGCTGCCCGAAGGATGCCCGCGACACCGAAGACACCCACTGCTCCCATGATCACCGCTCGGGCACCCCGAACCGCGCGAACCGCGGCTATGTGCGCCAAGACACCGATCTTGCGGCCGGAGGACACCCACTGCACCCATGATCACCACCTGGGCGCCCGAAGCCGCGCTAACCGCGGCAGGACGTGCCGAACCGCTGATCATGGCCATC
>NZ_JACBXB010001240.1 GCF_013870575.1 Pseudonocardia pini | reverse complement strand
CTGGTAGGTCGAGTTGATGATCGCGCCCTTGCGGGCGTAGTGGATCAACGCGTCCTGCACGTCGAGCGGGTGGGTCGGGATGACCCCCTCGATCAGGTCCTCCTCGCGGGCCCCGTGCAGCGAGAGCCCGAAGCGGCAGCAGTAGACCTTGCCGCCCTCCTGGATGAACGTCTTGAGCGAGTTGTTGATGTTGTGCTCGCCGGGGAACGCGGAGTTGCCGGTGGTGGGGAACCCGCGGGTGGCCAGGGCGTTGAGCGAGCCGGGGCCGTAGAAGTAGACCGCGGACTCGAAGCCCTTCCGCAGCGCGCGGGTGGCCTGCAGGATCGCCACGAAGCTCACCGAGGACTCGTGGGCGATGCCGTGCACGAGGGTGAAGTAGACCTCGCCGTTCTCGGCCTGGTAGTCGGGGAACACCTTGGTGCCGCCGTAGATCGACGACCCCTCCGGCAGGGACGGGTGGGCGATCTCCTCGAGCGACTGCTTCTCGAGATCGGTCAGGTCGG
>NZ_JACBXB010001239.1 GCF_013870575.1 Pseudonocardia pini | reverse complement strand
CGGCACCTGGTGGACCACGGCGCGACCGTGCACCTCTGGGGCCGCAGGCAGGCCGTGCTCGAGGAGGCGGCCGCCGAGGCCTCTGCGTCCCGCCCCGGATCGGTGCACGTCCAGACCGTCGACGTACGAGACGGCGACGGCGTCGACGCCGCGATGGAGACCCTGTTCACCGAGCACGGCCCCCTGACCAGCGTGCTCAACAACGCCGCCGCGAACTTCATCGCCCCCACCGAGTCACTGAGCCCCCGCGCGTTCGAGGCGGTCAGCGGCACCGTGATGAAGGGGTCCTTCCACACCACGCAGTCCGCCGGGAAACGCTGGATCGCCGCGGGCCTACCCGGCACCGTGCTCTCCACCCTCACCACCTGGGTGTGGACCGGCTCCGCCTTCGTCACCCCCTCGGCCATGGGCAAGGCCGCCGTCCACACGATGACGATGTCGCTGGCCGTGGAATGGGCGCGCCACGGGATCCGGCTCAACGCCCTGGCCCCCGGCCCGATCCCCACCGACTACGCCTGGGAGATGCTCAACCCCACCGAGAAGAGCTCCGTCGGCGCCACCCAGGCCGACCAGATCCCCATGGGCCGCACCGGAACCGTCGAGGAGCTGGCGAACCTCACCATCTTCCTGCTCTCCGACGCCTGCGACTACCTGACCGGCCAGACCATCGCCATGGACGGCGGCCAGATGCTCGCCGGACCCGGCACCTTCGCCGGGCTCACCTCCATGAGCACCGAGGACTGGGCCGCGGCCAAGGAGAAGTCCAAAGCCGCCAGCGCCGCAGCCAAGGCCCAGCGGGCCTGA
>NZ_JACBXB010001238.1 GCF_013870575.1 Pseudonocardia pini | reverse complement strand
TCAGTGGGTGCGGTAGCTGCCGAAGTCGGGCTGCCGCTTCTCGTTGAAGGCGGTGATGCCCTCCTTGGCCTCGTCCGTCTCGCCGAAGAGCTTGAGCGTGGTGTAGGCGAGGTTGCCGATGCTGATCAGGTGCTCGGTGTCGGTGTTGAAGGACTGCTTGAGCACCTTGAGCGCGGTGGGGGAGTAGGTGTTCATGGTGTCGGCCCACTCGCGGACGGCGCTCTTGAGCTCCGCGGCGGGGACGACCTTGTTGACCAGGCCCCACTCCAGGGCCTCCTGGGCGGAGAGCCGGCGCAGCATGAACCAGATCTCGCGGGCGCGCTTCTCCCCGATGACGCGGGCGAGGTAGCCGGAGCCGAGTCCGGCGTCGAACGAGCCGACCTTGGGCCCGTTCTGGCCGAACGTGGCGGTGTCGGCGGCGATGGTCAGGTCGGCGAGGACGTGGAGCACGTGGCCGCCGCCGATGGCGATGCCGTTGACCGCGGCGACGACGGGCTTGGGCACGTCGCGGATGACCCGGTGCAGCGACTCGACCTCGAACAGGCCGGACTCCGAGGGACCGTAGTCGCCGGACTCCATGCGCTGTTTCTGGTCGCCGCCGGAGCAGAACGCCTTCTCGCCGGCGCCGGTGAGGGCGATGACGCCGACCTCGTCGTCCGCCCAGGCGAACTTGAAGGCGAGGACGAGCTCGTCCACCGTGCGCGCGCGGAAGGCGTTGTACCGGTCGGGCCGGTTGATGGTGATCCACGCGAGGCCGTTGTCGACCTCGTAGGTGATGTCGGTGAACTCCTCGGGCTTCATGCTG
>NZ_JACBXB010001237.1 GCF_013870575.1 Pseudonocardia pini | reverse complement strand
CCTTCACCGCGGCCGCCTCCTCGGGCTCCAACGGGGTGTCGCGCAGCAGCGCGTCCGCCCAGCGGGCCCGCGGGTCGATGTCGACCAGCAGCGCCTTGCACAGCAGGGTCAGCGGGATCGCCAGGATCGCCCCGAGCGGGCCGAGCAGCCAGGCCCAGAACACCAGCGCCACGAAGGTGACCGTGACCGAGAGCCCCACCGCGTCCCCGATGAACCGCGGCTGGATGACCGACTGCACGATGAGGTTCAGCACGCAGTACACGACGATCACGGCGAGCGTGAGCGACCATCCGCCGGTCAGCAGGGCCATCAGGGCGGGCGGGATCACGCCGATGATGAACCCGACGTTCGGGATGTAGTTCGTGATGAACGACAGCAGCCCCCAGGTCGCCGCCAGCGGGATGCCCATGATCGCCAGCGCAGCCCAGTCCAGCACCGCGACGATGAACCCGAACACCGTGGTGACCAGCAGGTACTGCCGGGTCCCCCAGGCGAAGTGGTCGAGCGCCTCGGTGATCCGCGGCCGCTCCCGGGCGATCGAGGCGAGGCGCGCGCCCGCGCCGCCGGACTCGACGGCCAGGAACAACAGGAGGGCGAGCAGGAACACCAGGTTCGACGCCAGCCCCGCGACGCTGCTGAGCAGCGCACCCAGGATCCCCGCGAGCTTGCCCAGGTTCAGCGAGTCGCGGGCCGCGGCGAGCTGGTCGGGCCCGATCCCCAAGCGGGCCAGCTCGGCCGTCGCCGAGGCGACCATCCCGTCGGCCTGCGACGCGTACCTCGGGAGCTCGGTCGCGAGCTGGGCCACCGACAGGATCAGCCCGAACGCCAGGACCAACAGCAGGCCGTAGACCAGCAGCACCACGACGAGGGTCGTCGCCCACCCGGGCCAGCCCTTGCGCCGCAGCCACCCCTGCACCGGCGCCACGGCGATCACGATGATCAACGCCATGAACACGGGCGCGATCAGCCAGGCCACGGCCTGCGTCCCCGCGACCACGAC
>NZ_JACBXB010000123.1 GCF_013870575.1 Pseudonocardia pini | reverse complement strand
CCGCTCGGAGGTGCTCACCGCGATCACCGGGCTGAGCCCCGAGCAGGCCGTGCGGTTCGTGCCGGACAGCACTCAGCCCCTCGTCGACCAGGTGGCCGACGGCCTGCTCGACGTCGCGCTCGTCCACGGGCCGGTCAAGGCGCGCGGGCTGCGCACGCGCACCCTCGAGACGCATCCCGTCGCGGTCGTCGTCGCGCGTGGGCGGGGTTTTGACGACCGGACGTCGGTACGGCTCGAGGAGCTCGCCGACCTGCCGTTCGCGTCCGTCTACTTCGGATCGGCGCCGCTCATCTACGAACGGCTGAACGACCTGATGAACCGGATGGGCGTCCGCAAGCGGTTGACGCTGGGCGGCAGCGACTTCGGCGGCCTCGCCCACCTCGTGGCCTCGGGTCAGGCCTTCGCCCTCGCCCCGCTGAGCGGCGGGACCAGCACGAAGATCTTCGTCGACGAACCCGTCGTCCGGCTCGCCCTCCGCGACGTCACGCTCACGCTGTCGACCATGGCGGTCTGGTCGGAACAGCGCCGGGAGACCGACGAGACGGTGCGCGCCCTCGTCGACGCCCTGCACGGGATCGAGCCGATCGAGGCCGCGCAGGCGACCCCGCTCTGACCGGGAGGGTTCAGGGCCGGTCCGGCACGCCGGGTCACGAGCGGTGGGTGGTCGTTCCCCACTTCGACCTTATACAGGATCGGCGGCCCTCATGAGGCTTTGATTTCCCCTCCATACTCGCCGTCGCACAGCGTGGACGAGGGGGATGAGGCAGTGCACGTGGGCTTTGTGGTGGGACTCGACGAGGTCGACCGGACGCGGGTCGCCGAGGTCGGCGGCAAGGGGGCCAACCTGGGGGAGCTGTCGCGGCTCGACGGCGTCCGGGTGCCGCCGGGCTTCTGCGTGGCGACGACGAGCGCCGACCTCCCCGCCGCCCACATGCCGATGACGTCGTGCCCCGACCTCCTCGCCAAGGAGATCGCGGCCTCCTGAGCTCGTGAGTGGCGATAGTCGCCACAGCGACCATCGCCACTCACAGGGTCAGCGGCGGAAGAGCTTGTTGCCCAGCCAGACGATCGGGTCGTACTTGCGGTCCACTACGCGCTCCTTCATCGGGATCAGCGCGTTGTCGGTGATCTTGATGTGCTCGGGGCAGACCTCGGTGCAGCACTTGGTGATGTTGCAGTAGCCCAGGCCGTGGTCGTCCTGCGCGGAGTCCTTGCGGTCCGCGGCGTCGAGCGGGTGCATGTCCAGCTCGGCGATCCGCATGAGGTACCGCGGCCCGGAGAACGCCGCCTTGTTCTCCTCGTGGTCGCGCACCGCGTGACAGGTGTTCTGGCAGAGGTAGCACTCGATGCACTTGCGGAACTCCTGGCTCCGCTCCACGTCGATCTGCTGCATCCGGTACTCCCCCGGCGCGACCCCCTCGGGCGGGGCGAAGGCGGGGACCTCACGGGCCTTGACGTAGTTGAACTCGACGTCGGTGACCAGGTCCCGGATCACCGGGAACGTCCGCAGCGGGGTCACGGTGACGACCTCGTCGTCGGCGAAGGTCGACATCCGCGTCATGCACGCCAGCCGCGGCTTGCCGTTGATCTCCACCGAGCAGGACCCGCACTTGCCCGCCTTGCAGTTCCAGCGCACGGCCAGGTCGTTGGCCTCGGTCTGCTGGAGCCGGTGGATGATGTCGAGGACGACCTCGCCCTCGTTCACCTCCACCGGGTAGTCCACGAGGTCCCCCTCGGAGGAGTCCCCGCGCCACACGCGGAAGTGGTGCCAGTGGCTCATCCGTGCTCCTCGCTGACGCTCGTCGCCCGGCTTCGCCGGCTCGCTGTGCTGATGGGTTCGCTCGCACGCCCGCTCACCGGGTCTCCCCCCGGTCCGCGCGGTGCCCGCCCAGCTCCTCGCCGGTGTAGTACTTCTTCAGCTCGTCGAGCTCGAAGAGGTCGAACAGCTCGGGCCGCATCGGGATCTGCTCCTTGCGCGTGAGCTCCACGTTGTCCTCGCCCAGCGCCGAGCACACCAGCAGGATGTGCCGCCAGTCCGAGTCCATCACCGGGAAGTCGTCGCGGGTGTGCCCGCCGCGGCTCTCCTGCCGCTCCAGCGCCGCCCGCGCCACGCACAGCGAGACCAGCAGCATGTTCCGAAGGTCCAGGGCGAGGTGCCAGCCCGGGTTGAACTCCCGGTGCCCCTCGACGGTCACGGTGCGGGTCCGCGTCGCGATGTCCTCGAGCTTCTTGAGCGCCATCTCCATCTCGTCGGCCTTGCGGATGATCCCGACGAGCTCGTGCATGGTCTTCTGCAGCTCCAGCTGCACGACGAAGGGGTTCTCCCCGCCGTCGGTCGCGCTGGAGAAGGGCAGCAGGGCCCGGTCGACGGCGGCCTCCACCTCGGCGGGGTCCACGGCGGGCCGGGCCCCCTCGGAGAACTGCGCGGCGTAGAGCCCCGTCCGCCTGCCGAAGACGAGCAGGTCGGACAGCGAGTTGCCACCCAGCCGGTTCGACCCGTGCATCCCGCCCGAGCACTCGCCCGCGGCGAACAGCCCCGGCACCGACGACATCCCGGTGTCCGGGTCGACCTCGATCCCGCCCATCACGTAGTGGCAGGTCGGGCCGACCTCCATCGGCTCCTTGGTGATGTCGACGTCGGCCAGCTCCTTGAACTGGTGGTACATCGACGGCAGCCGCTTGAGGATCTCCTCGGGCGTCTTGCGGGAGGCGATGTCCAGGAACACCCCGCCGTGCGGTGATCCCCGGCCCGCCTTGACCTCCGAGTTGATCGCGCGCGCGACCTCGTCACGCGGGAGCAGCTCCGGGGGACGGCGGTTGTTGTCCGGGTCGGTGTACCAGCGGTCGCCCTCCTCCTCGGTGGTGGCGTACTGCTCCTTGAACACGTCCGGCACGTACTCGAACATGAACCGCTTGCCCTCGGAGTTCCGCAGGACACCGCCGTCGCCGCGGACGGACTCCGTGACGAGGATGCCCTTCACCGACGGCGGCCAGACCATGCCCGTCGGGTGGAACTGCAGGAACTCCATGTTGATCAACGTGGCGCCCGCGCGCAGGGCCAGGGCGTGCCCGTCCCCGGTGTACTCCCAGGAGTTCGACGTGACCTGGTAGCTCTTGCCGACCCCTCCCGTCGCCATGACGATCGCCGGGGCGTCGAAGCGGACGAACCGGCCGTCGTTGCGGAAGTAGCCGAAGGCGCCCGCGATCCGGCCGTCGGTCCTGAGGAGTTCGGTGATCGTGCACTCGTGGAAGACACGCAGGTGGGACTGGTAGTCGCCGGTCACCACGTAGTCGTCCTGCTGCAGCGACACGATCTTCTGCTGGAGGGTCCGGATCAGCTCCAGCCCGGTGCGGTCGCCCACATGCGCGAGCCGCGGGTAGGTGTGCCCGCCGAAGTTGCGCTGGCTGATCTTGCCGTCGGGCGTGCGGTCGAACAGCGCGCCGTAGGTCTCCAGCTCCCAGACGCGCTCCGGTGCCTCCTTGGCGTGCAGCTCGGCCATCCGCCAGTTGTTGAGGAACTTCCCCCCGCGCATGGTGTCCCGGTAGTGGACCATCCAGTTGTCGTTCTCGTTGACGTTGCCCATCGACGCCGCGCAGCCACCCTCGGCCATCACGGTGTGGGCCTTGCCGAACAGCGACTTCGAGATGATCGCGACCCGCTTGCCCTGCAGCCTGGCCTCGATCGCGGCCCGCAGGCCCGCTCCCCCGGCGCCGATGACGACGACGTCGTACTCGTGGTGCTCGACGGTCCGGTCGGTCTGGTCGGTCACAAGATCACCCCACGATCCGCAGGTCGGAGATCCAGCCCGCCGAGACGCACATGATGTAGGCGTCCGTGATCGCGAGGCTGGCCAGCGTGGCCCAGGCCAGCTGCATGTGCTTGCCGTTCAGCTTCGTGACGAAGCCCCAGGCCCGGTAGCGCAGGGGATGCTTCGAGAAGTGGTTCAGCCTGCCGCCGATGATCGACCGGCACGAGTGGCACGAGGCGGTGTACGCCCACAGCAGCACCACGTTCGCGACGATGATGATGTTGCCGAGCCCGAGGCCGAACGACCCGTCGGACTTGATGAACGCGATCACCGCGTCATAGGTGTTGAGGATCGAGATCAGGGCCGCGGCGTAGTAGAAGTAGCGGTGCAGGTTCTGCAGGATCAGCGGGAACCGGGTCTCGCCGGTGTACTTGCCGTGCGGCTCGGCCACCGCGCACGCGGGCGGGCTGCCCCAGAACGCGCGGTAGTAGGCCTTCCGGTAGTAGTAGCAGGTCAGCCGGAAGAGCAGCAGGAACGGCAGCGAGATCAGCGCGTAGGGCAGGAACCACACGTCGGGCACGAACCGGCCGAGGTGGGCGGCCTGCTCCACGCACCCGTTCGAGACACAGGGTGAGTAGAACGGCGTCAGGTAGTTGTACTCCGGCACGAAGTACCAGTTCTGCATGAACGCGCGGACCGTCGCGTAGAGCACCCAGGCGCCCAGTCCCGCGAAGTTCAACAGGGGTGGGAGCCACCATCGGTCCGTGCGGAGCGTCCTGGCCGCGATCTGTGCGCGGCCGGCGCCCATGTCAGTGGTGGATGACACGTCGTCCCTCGTTCGGCGTCGTTGCCTGAAAACATCTGCCTGTCGTGCGGATCACAGGGAGCGTACGACGGAGGTCACACGTGACGTGTGTCAGGTCAGGAACAATCCGAAGGTCGAGACGTAGGTCACACTAGGTGCGCGGGCGCTCACGCAGCACGACGAGCCCGGCCCCCACCAGGGGGAACCGGGCTCGCCTTGTGCAGTTGTCGATCCTGCGGGCTACTTCTTGCGGCGCCCGCCGACGGTCGCCTTGAGGTAGTCGTGGTTGAGCTGGGAGATCACGTCGAGCGGGATCTCCTTGGGGCAGGCCGTGGCGCAGGCGCCGGTGTTGGTGCAGCCACCGAAGCCGGCGTCGTCGTGCGTCTCGACCATGTTGACGACGCGGTCCCAACGCTCCGGCTGGCCCTGCGGCATCTCGCCGAGGTGGGTCAGCTTGGCGCCGAGGAACAGGCTCGCCGACCCGTTGGGGCAGGCTGCGACGCAGGCGCCGCACCCGATGCAGTTGGCCGCCGCGAACGAGCGGTCCGCCGCCGCCTTCGGCACCGGGGTGGAGTGCGCCTCGGGCGCCGACCCGGTGTTGGCCGAGATGTAGCCGCCGGCCTGGATGATCTTGTCGAACGCGTTCCGGTCGACGATCAGGTCCTTGATCACCGGGAACGCGCCCGCCCGGAAGGGCTCGACGGTGATCGTGGCGCCGTCCGGGAACTTCCGCATGTGCAGCTGGCAGGTGGTGGTGGCGCGCTCGGGGCCGTGCGGCTGACCGTCGATCACCATCGAGCACGCGCCGCAGATGCCCTCGCGGCAGTCGTGGTCGAAGGCGATGGGCTCGTCGCCCGAGAGGATCAGCTTCTCGTTCAGCACGTCGATGAGCTCGAGGAACGACATGTCCTCGGACGCGTCCTCGACGGTGTAGTCGACCATCTTGCCCTTGTCGACCGGGTCGGTCTGACGCCAGACCCGCAGGTTGACCTTCACTTGTAGCTCCGCTGGGTCGGGTGGACGTACTCGAAGTTCAGCTCTTCCCTGTGCAGCACCGGGGCCGAACCCGACCCCGTGTACTCCCAGGCCGCGGCGTACGAGAAGTTCTCGTCGTCGCGCTGGGCCTCGCCGTCCTCCGTCTGGCTCTCGCCGCGGAAGTGGCCGCCGCAGGACTCGCGGCGGTGCAGGGCGTCGAGGCACATGAGCTCGCCCAGCTCGATGAAGTCGGCCACCCGGCCTGCCTTCTCGAGGCTCTGGTTGAGCTCCGCCCCCGTGCCGGGGACCTTGACGTTGTTCCAGAACTCCCGGCGCAGCTCCGCGATGAGGTCGATGGCCTTGAGCAGGCCCTCCTCGGTGCGCTCCATGCCGCAGTAGTCCCACATGATGTGGCCCAGCTCGCGGTGGAAGGAATCGACCGTGCGGCTGCCGTTGATCGAGAGCAGCTTCTCGACCCGCTCGGCGACCGCCGCCTCGGCCTCGACGACCTCGGGGGCGTCCGGGGCGATCTCCGGCAGCTTGTTCGACGCCAGGTAGTCCCCGATCGTGACCGGGAGGACGAAGTAGCCGTCGGACAGGCCCTGCATCAGCGCCGAGGCGCCGAGCCGGTTCGCGCCGTGGTCGGAGAAGTTCGCCTCGCCCGCCACGTACAGGCCGGGGATGGTGCTCTGCAGGTCGTAGTCGACCCACAGCCCGCCCATCGTGTAGTGCACGGCCGGGAAGATGCGCATCGGCGTGTCGTAGGGGTTCTCCCCCGTGATCCGCTCGTACATCTCGAACAGGTTGCCGTACTTGGCCTCGACGGCCTTGCGGCCCAGGCGCGTGATCGCGTCCTCGAAGTCCAGGTAGACACCGAGGCCCGACGGACCGACGCCGCGCTTCTCGTCGCAGACCTCCTTGGCCGCACGCGAGGCGATGTCGCGCGGGACCAGGTTGCCGAAGCTCGGGTACTTGCGCTCGAGGAAGTAGTCCCGCTCAGCGTCCGGGATCTCCGACGGCTTGCGGGTGTCGCCGAGCTGCTTCGGCACCCAGACGCGGCCGTCGTTGCGCAGCGACTCCGACATCAGGGTCAGCTTCGACTGGTGGTCGCCGGAGACCGGGATGCAGGTCGGGTGGATCTGGGTGAAGCAGGGGTTCGCGAACAGTGCGCCCTTGCGGTGCGCCCGCCAGTTCGCGGTGACGTTGCAGCCCTTGGCGTTCGTCGACAGGTAGAAGACGTTGCCGTAGCCGCCGGTGGCGAGCACGACGGCGTCGGCCAGGTGCGAGGAGATCTCGCCGGTGACCATGTCCCGGACCACGACGCCGCGCGCCCGGCCCTCGACCACGATCAGCTCGAGCATCTCGTGGCGCTGGTACATGTTCACGGTGCCGGCGTGGATCTGCCGCTCGAGGGCCTGGTAGGCGCCGAGCAGCAGCTGCTGGCCGGTCTGGCCGCGGGCGTAGAAGGTGCGGGAGACCTGCACGCCGCCGAACGAACGGGTGTCCAGCAGGCCGCCGTACTCGCGGGCGAACGGGACGCCCTGCGCCACGCACTGGTCGATGATCTGCCGGGAGATCTCGGCCAGCCGGTGCACGTTCGACTCGCGGGCGCGGAAGTCGCCGCCCTTCACGGTGTCGTAGAACAGCCGGTAGACGCTGTCGCCGTCGTTCCGGTAGTTCTTGGCCGCGTTGATGCCACCCTGGGCCGCGATGGAGTGCGCGCGCCGCGGGCTGTCCTGGTAGCAGAAGCTGGTGACGTGGTAGCCCGCCTCGCCCAGGGTCGCCGCCGCCGCGCCCCCGGCCAGGCCGGTGCCCACGACGATGATCTTGACCTTGCGCTTGTTGGCCGGGTTGACCAGCTTGACGCTGAACTTGCGGCGCTCCCAGCGGGTCTCGATGGGGCCCTCGGGAGCGGCCTTGTCGACGACCGGGGTCCCGACGGAGTAGTCGGCGTAGCTCATGTCAGATCCATCCGAACGTGGCGGAGATCGGGACGATCAGGAAGCCGACGATCAGCACGGTGGTGAACACCGTCGCGGCGGCCTTGAGGGTCTTCTCGCGGCGGTTGCTCGACCTGCCGAGGGTCTGGATCGCGCTCCACAGACCGTGCTTGAGGTGGAACCAGATCGCCACCAGCGAGATGACGTAGAACAGCGTGATGTACCAGCGGTCCGGCGCGAAGCCGGCGGTGATGTTCTCGTAGGGCCGCAGGTGCTCGCCGACCGGGTTCGCGACGCCGACCGTGAGGTCCAGGATGTGGTAGATCACGAACAGCAGGACGATCACGCCGCCCCAGCGCATGGTGCGCGCCGTGTAGCTGCCCTTGACCTTGTTGCCCGCCGCGTACTTGACCGGACGGGCCCGCTTCGCGCGAAGCGCCAGCACCGTCGCCGCCCAGATGTGCCCGACCACGGACAGCAGGAGCGCGATCCGGACGACCCAGACGAGACCCTCCCAGCCCAGCACGGGCTCGAGCAGCGTCCGGAGCCACTCCGCGTAGCCGTTGATCGCCGTGGGCCCCCAGAAGATCTGGAGGTTGCCGATCATGTGCACCACGAGGTACAGCACCAGGACGGCGCCGCTGAGCGCCATCACGAACTTGAGCAGGACTCCCGGGATCAACGGCCGCTTTGGCCGTGCCGGGGTCGCGGGGGCCTTCGCCGGGCCCCCCGTAGACACCTGTGTCGCCACGTGCGCAAGTGCACTACTCAGGAGTTCTGTCGTCCAATGCATGGAGCCGCCATGATCGATGCACGTAGGCTATACACGTGACACTTCAGCAGCTCGCGTACTTCGTGGCGGTCGCCGACGTGCGCAGCTTCACTCGGGCGGCCGATGTCGTCGGTGTTGCCCAGCCCACACTGTCCCGGCAGCTCAAGGCCCTGGAGGACGATCTCGGGGCGCCTCTGGTCAACCGCGGGAAGATCGTCTCGCTGACGCCGGCGGGTGAGGCCGTGCTCCCGCTCGCCCGGCGGATGCTCGCGGACATGGACACCGCCCGGACCGCGGTCGCGGAGCTGGTGGGCCTGCGCACCGGTCGGGTGCGGGTGGGGGCGACGCCGTCGATGTGCATCGGGCTGCTCGCCGACGTGCTGCGGCTGTTCCACGAGCGGCACCCGGAGATCCACCTGGAGCTGGCCGAGAACGGCTCGCAGTCGCTGGTCCGCGAGCTCGCCCGGGGCGCGCTCGACGTCGCGCTGGTCATCGTGCCCCCCTCCGGTGTGGATCCCTCGCTGCACACCCTGCCGCTGCTGCGGGAGCGGCTGTCGGTGGCCTCGCCGCGCTCGGGGCGCCCGCCCTCCTCCCGCGGCTCGATGACGGTCACCGAGCTCGCCCGGCGTTCGCTGGTGATGGTGCGCCAGGGCTACGACCTGCGCGAGGTCACGTTGGAGGCCTACCGCGACGCCGGTGTGACGCCCCGCTTCGCCGTCGAGGGCGGCGAGATGGACGCGGTGCTGCGGCTGGTCGAGGCCGGCACGGGGGTCGCGGTGGTGCCGGACCTGGTCTTCGCGGGCCGACCCCGGCTGCGCCGCACGGTGCTGACCCCGCCCCTGTACCGCACGGTGGCCCTGGCCCGCCGCGCCGACATCGCCCCCACCCACGCCGCCCAGACCTTCATCGACGTCCTGCTGAACTACGTGAGCACCGTCGACGCCACCGGCGGGCTCTCCGCGGACGTGCAGGTCCTGCACCGCCCCGAGTGATCACCAGGCCCTGACGCAGGATCCAGCGCCCGAACGGATGCGTGAGGGCCTGGTGATCACCATTCGGGGTGATCAACAGGCCCCGGCGCAGGATTCTCGGCCCCGAGAGTGCGTGAGGGTCTGTTGATCAACGCGGGGGGTGGTCACCAGGCCCTCACGCAGGATCCTGGGGGCGTCGAGGTGCGTGAGGGCCTGTTGATCAACGCGGGCTGCGCCGGGTCAGCCTCGCGGTCAGTCGAGGTCCGGGGGGCCGAGCTCGTCCTCCTCCGCGCCGTGCTCGGCGAGGGCGGTGCGGACCACGCCGTACGCGACGCCGGGTGGGTAGCCCTTGCGGGCGAGCATGCCGACCAGGCGTTGCGCGACCTTCCGACGCTCGTCCGGGCCGCCGAGGGTGACGGTGCGGAGCTTGCGGTCGACGAGCTCGCGGGCGCGCTCGGCCTCGGCACCGTCGTCCACCTCGGTGAGCGCTTCGTCCGCGATCTCCTTGGCGACGCCCTTGCGGCGCAGCTCCTGCGCGATCGCGCGCCTGCCCAGGCCGCTGTGCCGGTGCCGGGAGCGGACCCAGGCCCCGGCGAAGGCCTCGTCGTCGATCAGGCCGACCTCGTCGAAGCGCGCGAGGACGCGCTCGGCGATCTCGTCCGCGACGCCCTTCTGCCGCAGCCGCGCACCCAGCTCGTGCTTGGTGCGGGCGCGGTCGGTGAGCAGGCGCAGGCAGATCTCCTTGGCCGCGGCCTCCTGCTCCTCGGGGGTGCGGGTGTCCTCGACGGGCTCGTCCGGCGAGGGCCGCCGGGTCCGCCCTCGCCCGCGCCCACGGGGCTGAGCCC